>NZ_DASTAT010000120.1 GCF_035712445.1 Oligoflexus sp.
CTGACTTTCTCGGCGGGAAACTGCGAAGAGTAATCCACGCCCGGGGCCAGGGTGATCTGGAAGCGGTCGACGTTCTGATCGGCGGCCTGAGTGATCTGACGGTACAGGCGCGATGCCGTCAAGGGTTTGATCTCATCACGATTGAATTGAATTTTGCGGGAGGCTTCCTTGCTTGTTCCTGTTGGAGTTTGCACGGAGTAATAGAGAGTCGCACTCGAACTGGTTGCATGGGGTTTGCGAACGAAGGCGCGGCAAGTCCCCTGCTCGTCACATTGGAAAACCTGCCGACGATTCTCATCGGTCAGGCTTGGTGTGTCGCGGAAGCGAAGATCCGACCAGCGTCCAACGACAATAGCCGTGGCCTTGCTGCCATCATAGGTTACATAATCCTTGCCGGCTTCCAGCACAAGTTCCTGGTACTTGTCCTTCAGATCCCACATTTCAATTGTGGCCTTGGACGGAACAATTCGGTGCATGAACTTGATAGTCTGGCTTGGGCTTTTATAGTTGCCGATTTTCAAACTATAGCTGCGGGTGACGAAGTCCTCGCTTCCGTTATAGCGGACGTAGAAGCTGCAGCGCCCTTGGGTATCGCAGCGATTCTCGTCTATGTAAAGATTGGTAGTCCAAGGGGAATCGATCTCAAGGCCGGTGACCAACGCCCCTTCCGCGGCGGTATAATCCACACCGGGCTCAATCGTCACAAGAGTCTTGGCGTCCTGTTCAAGGATCACTTCCTTCAACGACGGCTTCACGGCGGCATCCACAAAGTTCAGATCCAGCTGAGCTTTCTGAGTATGACCCAGAGTCGACCAGATCAGCGTGGCCCCGTTATTGGCCCGAACGTTGAAGTTGCCCACGCAGGAGTCTGCCGAACACTGGAAGTAAGAGCGATCCATACCCCGGGCATCGATCACGGCAATCTGCGAGGCCGGTCTTTTCCAGGAGGACGTGTAATGCTCCCCTTGGACCAGACGCACGCTTGCGGGACTGCTGTAATAATTCATTTTGGAATTCTTGAGAGTCACGACTTCAGGCTGCGGAAGCAGAGTGTGTCGGGACCGAAAGACAGGACCTTCCAGAACAAAACTGATGGAAGGCGTTGCCTGGTACTGATCGTAAACGAAATCCAGCGTACACTCTTTCTCGCTGCAGCTCGCCCCAGAAACCTTGCCCGCCGCAGCGCCCGCCTGGGCAAGTTTCGGCACAAACTTCAAAGGCGCGCCCTTTTCATCGCTCAAGGGTACGGTCAAGCGCACGGTTTCATTATACAAAGGATTGAACTTAAGGGCTTCGAGTTTCGGCGTTTGCCCGGCAAGCTTCAAGCGCCCCAGAGTCCAGGTCGTATTCGCTTCGTCCACGATGGAATAAACCAACTCAGGCGTATAGACTTCAGCCAAATCCTTGTGAGTATATTCGATGGTACAAACACCTTCACGGCAGGCGGCGCTTCCGATATCGAAGAAAGCCTGCTTGGCGATTTCGATCTTCACCGGCTTGCGGCCGTCGATCTTCGGATAGGCAATCGCTTCGCCGCGCTCCACTTCAGGGCTGCCGGCTGGCATCAGCGTGATCGTGTGTTTCACTCCGACGCCACCAGGAATCGAGGCATTCGGTGTGCCCAGGACCGGCACATCTGGACTGTGCGACGTATCACGGTCGCAAGCAGAGACAAGCACTATCGACAGAGTAAGAAAGGGCAAAAGGGATCGCATGGTTATACCTTCCATGAGTCGTTGAAGCCAAACACGCAAAGCGTCCGGCCGCGGTCATGACAAGGCAAACGTCCAAACATTGCAGGAAAAAATCGAAAAAAGGGTTCAACCCGAGGTGATCACCCCACCTGTCGCGGGCAAATCCAGCTTCAGCTCCACGCCCGAAAGGCCAAGGCGCAGACTCTCGCGCAGAAGATAGAGCAGCTGCTGCGTGGCCAGCTCATATCCAAGTCCATCCGGAACCCGCACGTTGCTGATACAGTTTCTGCGACTATCCAAAGTTCCGATGCTCGGATTATAAGTCAGATAAATTCCCATGCTGTCATGCGCACTCAATCCCGGGCGTTCCCCCACGAATATCACGGACAGTCGGCTCTTCAAAGCCTCGGCGACAGCATCCGCAGTGGCGACCCTGGCGAAAGGCAAAAGAACGAAGGGATAAGGTTTTTGCCGAAAGAACGCTTCAGCCCTGAGTGCCGGCAGAAAGTGCTTCAAAAAAGGGATCAGCTGCTTATCCATGGCATCGGTGGAAAGGCCATCGGTCACACAGAAAACCAGTTCGGTATCAGCGGCAGGCTTCCAATTTTTTAAAGATTGAAAAGAATCCGCATGCAGACGCCGTCCCAGGTCGGGGCGCATCAGGTAATGCTGCCGATCACGGACTTCCGTCGCGGCCACTTGAAAGGGAATGGCTTCGGACGCGAGGAATTTTTCCAGTGGCGCCGTGTTCCAGGAACGCCAGAGGCTATCGCGGGCCAAGGCCTGCGCTTCGAGTATTTTCAGATGCTCACGCGTCGGCACGCTGCTGCCATACCGTCCAAGCCCCACACGAGCCTGAGTCCAATTGCGCCAGGGATTCTGTGTCATGCGCCGCTCCCTTGTGGAAAAGCCAATAGACGATGCTGCGGGTTCGCGATCAAACGATTGCTTTGCGTATCCAAAAACCCCTGCTGGCTCAGCCAGGCTTCAAATTCCGGCGCGGGACGCAGGCCCAGGGCCTCGCGCAGATAAAGAGCATCGTGGAAAGACGTGCTCTGATAATTCAGCATAATATCATCCGCCCCCGGAACGCCCATGATGTAATTGCAGCCAGCCGCAGCCAGCATTGTTAAAAGACAATCCATATCATCCTGATCCGCAAGGGCGTGCATCGTATAGCAGACATCGCAGCCCATCGGTAAACCCAAAAGCTTCCCGCAGAAATGATCCTCAAGACCGGCACGGATGATCTGCTTTCCATCCGCAAGGTATTCAGGCCCGATAAACCCGACGACGGTATTTACAAGGAAAGGATCAAAAGCCCGGGCTACGGCATAGGCCCTGGCTTCCATGGTCTGGGCATCCACGCCGAAAGCTGCGTCGGCGGATAACGCGGAGCCTTGCCCGGTTTCAAAGTACATGACCGTCTGCGAATGCGGGTTGCGTTTCAGCGACAGCGCCGCACTCTGCGCTTCTTTCAAAAGCTCCAGCGTCACACCAAAACCCTGATTGGCTTTCTCGCTGCCGGCAATGGATTGAAAAAGAAGATCGAGCGGCGCGCCGCGTTCAATCGCCTGAATCTGAGTCGTCGCATGCGCCAGCACACAGTTTTGCGTGGGAATTTTATTCGCTTCCTGCAGATCCGCGAGCAGCTGCAGAAGGGTCACGACACGATCCGGTATATCGGTAGCCGGATTGATTCCAATCACCGCATCCCCGCTTCCGAGCAAAAGTCCATCCAGAATACTGACCGCGATTCCGCGTGGATCATCCGTCGGATGATTGGGCTGAAGACGCGTGGCCAGGCGGCCTGGCAAACCCACTGTGCTGCGAAAACGCGTGATCACCGGACATTTGCGAGCCGCCAGCAAAAGATCCTGGTTACGCATGAGCTTGCTGACCGCAGCGGCCATCTCGGGTGTGATGGCCTGCCGTAAACTATGCAGTGTCGCGGTATCGGTCTGATCGTTCAGAATGAAATCCCGGACTTCACCCACTGTCATGGACGCCAGGCGAGCAAAGGCCTGCCTGTCATGGGTATCCAAAATCAATCGGGATACGGCATCGTCTTCATAAGGAATCACGGTTTCCTGCAGAAAATGCGCAAGGGGCACATCCGCCAGACAACGCTGGGCCGCTATGCGTTCCCCGGCCGACTCGGCGGCGATCCCGGCCAGCTGATCGGCCGAGCGCAAAGGGCTGGCCTTGGCCAGGAGCGTTTTCAAATTGCTAAAGGTGAATTCAGATGTGCCGACGCGTCCACGAAAGCTCATTGGGTCTCCTGCAGCTCGGGTTCGCTACCGTCCATCCTAACAAAATCACAGGGGACCTGTCAGGTGAGGATGCAGGGTTGGGGTTGTCCTGTCCGTTACATTTCGGTGGAAGGCATCTTCACCCGTGCCACCACATTTCGGTGGAATGCCTCTCTTGACGCTGGTTGACAAGTTCCGCATTTCCGACGAAACAACCAGCGTACGCAAATGCGTTGAATGGAGGTCCCACATGAACCGTCTGCTGCTATCCCTTGCACTCCTGACCCTGACGTTCCTTCCCGCCCGCCTGCATGCCGAGGCGATGGTGAAACTTCTTGCCATGCATGGTTTTGATTGTCCGCCAGTCTCCGGCTGCTTCGACACTTCCAAAATCAGAGGCACAGTTCAATTGAAAAAGATGGGAAGCCTGCGATCGGTGGATATCGTGTACTACGACTACTATCGGCAATCGTGGGACTCCATCCCCGCCAACTATCTTTCCTCGGTGTCCGATCAGCAGGAACTTTGGACCTTTCTCGTACCCGCCTCTGTTACTGAATTTGCGATTGCCTATCATGCCGATGGCGCGGTTTACTGGGACAATAACGGCGGAAAAAATTATACCGGCGCCCATTACGGATATGGCGCCTGGCTAGGTGATACGCCGCTCTTTTTCGGGCCGGAACTCCAGTGGACCTACATCGCAGTCGGCGGGGAAACCTTGAGCAGTGGCTATGATCAAGCCGCGGCTTCCTTCACAGGGGGCGTCTGGGTGCAAAATCACCCCGCGGCGAAAACAGTCACTGTCGTTTATACTGATGATCAGTGGAAGACGACCCGAACTGTATCCGCCGAGCGGCTGCAGGGCCCCATTTATCCATCGGGTGTTGAGCTTTGGAGTTTTCAAGCGCCAGTAAAAGCGGGAACGCCGGCCGCGAATATTGAATTCGCGGTGGCACTCAAGCGCGGGAATGAAACCTTTTGGGATAATAACTACGGACGCAATTTTAAAATCAACAGCGAGTTGAAATTCAGCCGCTGATCACGCCACTCGACGCGCCTGCTGTAAAGCAGGCGTTTTCGGAATCCAAAGTTCAAATTCCGTACCCTGCCCCAGTCGGCTCGTTACCTGAATCTTCCCACCGGCCGCCTGGATGCTTTGCGCAACCGCCGACATACCCACACCCCTGCCCGAAATATCCGAGACTTTTTCAGCCGTGGAAAGACCATTGCGGAAAATCAGTTCGAGCTTCTGCTGCTCATTCAGCTTCGCGGCTTCATCGACCTGAATCAAACCGGCATTCAAACCTTTCCGCACCAAAGCTTCAGTATCGATGCCCTTGCCGTCATCGGCCAGCTTCAGGACCCAGGCATTGTCTGTTTCGGTAAAGGTCAAACGCAGATGACCGATCACCGGCTTATCTCCCCGTTCATCGGCGGATTCCAGGCCATGGTCCACGGCATTGCGGATCAGATGCGTGAGGTTCTGCAGAACAGGTCCAAACACTGTGGGATCCAAACGGACGTCACCGCCGACGATTTCGAGTTCCGCTTTCTTATCGAGTCGGGTCGCGAGATGGCTTACAAATTCCGGCAGCGGTCCCACCAGTTCCTTGGCCGTCTTCAAAGAAATATTCTGGATCCAGAGCGTCAGCTCCCGCTTCGCCTCATCCAGGGTTCCCACGCGCCCTACGCGCTGCTCCAGGACCTTGATGGCATTTTGATCCAGCTGCACCCAGTTGCCCACGCCCTCATCATAGCTGATGGACAGAAGCTGATAGTTGGCCAGCAGGAATTCCTTCAGTTTCTGCTCGACCTCCAGCACATGCTGCGAATGAATGCGGCTTTCATCTTCCACCTGATGAATCGTTTGCGCCACGGCCACAAGACCAAAGGAACCACAGTTGCCTTTGAGCGTGTGAAGGAGAGCGCGCACTCGTGCTTGATCCAGCATCGCATCTTTGCCTTTGAGTTCGGCGAGGCTCCGGCGTGCATCGGCAAGGAAAAGGCCAAAAGCTTCGCGCTGCCGCAGAATGCCCAGCACGGCGTTGATGTTGATGTTCTCCTGTTCGGCCACTTCCAAAGCCGTAACATCCGAAATGGTAAAGAGCACCAGCTCCACCTGTCCGGCTTCATTGCGCACGGCGTTGGCGGCCAGACGCAGGGTTTTCCGTCCAACATGGAAGCGCTGCGGCAGCTGCTGCGTGGTGACCTCTTCCGGCATCAGATCTTCAAAGATCTCACTGATCGCAAGCTCATAATAGCTGGCGTCGGCCGCCTTCATACCCAGGAGCAGGGTCAAGCGCTGGCCCACTTTCACCCGATTCTCAAAGAAGTTCTGGCAGGATTTGGTGAATCCATCCTGAACCACGCCCTCCCGATCCACCAGCAAAAACCCGCTCTGCACATTGTTCAGAATCGTCTGCAGAGCGTGACTTCGTTCCTTGACCCTATCCTCAAGGCTCGCATTCATTTTCTCCAGCTGCCTTGAGTATTCCTCAAGGCTGAGGCGGGCATCCAGAACCTTGACGGTCAGCTGATGAAAGACCGATTTCAAAAGCCCGATTTCATTCCGTGGCAGCGTCCCGCTCAGCGTCCTGGAAATCCGGCTGGTGTCATTGTTTTGGATCATTTCTCCGGTGGCCTGGATGGAGGCCGTGGTTTGCGTCAAAGGCACCAGCACAAGTCGATGCAGCAGGAACGAGGCCAGGAGCCCAACGGCTCCGACTGTCATAACGAGGTAAAGAATCAACATCCGGGTAATGGAATCGGCAACAGCGGCTGCCTCGGCATAGGGCTTCACGACCACGACCTTCCAGTAGGACGAAGGCACGTGGAAGATATAAGCCAGGGACCGGGAGCCTGTGACGAAGTCCTTCTCCAGTTCCAGGCTTTGATAAAGCCTTGTCTGCTGGGTACGGCCTTCCAAAGGATCGCGCATGATCGCGTTGATAAATTCCGCTTCCTTTTCATCAATCTGATAGCTATCCGCATTCACTTTTTTGGAAATGGACGCATCATAGCCGGGCATCGACTGGGCGCTTGTGAGGATATCCTGATTCATGGCGTCCAATGCGCTCGCAATCGGCGTGAAGTTCTTTTCCTTCTGGGCAAGCTCACTCGCCATGATAAAGTCTTCGGTGCGATTGCCCTTGTCATCCTTGCCAATTTTTTTCACAAGGTCCAGACGCGGGAAGGTCAGGAATTTATTGTTCCGGTCCATGATGAAGACATAGCCACCGGTTTTCTTCTGCCAGGCTTTGGTCAAGGCCTCAAGTCCTTCCAGCTTCACATCAATGGTGACCTCGCCGGTGAACTTGTCATTTTCGAAGATGCCGACCGTACAGGTCGTCATCGGCTGATAGCTATAAGGGTCCATGTATGAGCGGCTCCAAAAGCACTTGCCGCGCTTTGCATAGCGAACCACGACATACCATTCTTCGTTGTGATAGCCGGCTCCGGGTTTATTGTAATCATCAAAGAATTCCAGCTGGCCATCTTTATTACGGCCCCAGAAAAAGCTGCTTCGCTCTTTTTTCGTATCAAAGGCGAAGGGCTCAGGCCAGAAACCGCCGCCGGCCACGCCCTGGTCCCCTTGAAAATGAATCAAGGAGGGCAGCGAGCTATGAATGACTTTTTCGTTTTTCGGCAGCACCCGACTGGCTTCCGCAAAGGTGCGGGCCAACGCATCGACTTCAATGAGGCGGCTCTGCAGATCACCGACGGCATTGTTACCCGTCTGCTCAATCAGACGACGACTTTCTTCCAGAACCTTTTCCGTTCCCTTGAACTTCATCACCAGCACGATACCGCCCAGCAGCCAGATACCGAGAACCAGAATCACAAGCTGGGTCTTGAACCCCAAACTTTGGTGCCAGCGTAATTTTTCAAACTGAGCCATGAAATGTCTCCCAATGCAGTGACGATTCCTTCGGCTCGTTTTGATTGGCATCCAGGCTTTTCTCTAGTCGATTCTTCTTATAACAATAGTTTCAGTGGCTTATAGAATATCCTAGGTAAAAAAAAGGCCCCAAAAAGGGCCCTTCGGGCAGCAAGAATGGGGTGTTCAGAGAGCCTTTTTCTCGACGTAAAGACTCGCGTCTGTGGCCACAATAAAACGCTCGTCGGTCTCAGCTTTATAGACGGTAAAATAGAGCCAACCATCGGAACGGAAATGCGGGAACTGGGCGTAATAGCCTTTGGGCATTTGCGTCAGGGCCATGGCCTCTTTTCCGCGCAAAAGATCGTAGACGTAGATATCAGATGACGAATCCAGGGCCTCCACTCTTTGCGGCTGCTTCGCATAGCGATAGAACGCCATCATCCGTTCATCAAACGAAATATTAGGCTTTTCACCACCATCGGTACACAAAAGAGCGGTCGATTCATCATTCCACTCAGGCAGGCTACCATCCCGACCAAAGCCTTCATCCAGAAGAAAAAGCCGATAACCGCCATGCCGCGCCTTGCCATCAGTCGATGCCGAGACGATCGAGCTTGCAATCTGGTTGGCCGGAGACATCATCCAGCTGCCATGATAGGGCGTTTTCAGCTGCTGGCTGCTGATTTTCTCAAAATCACTGTCGTTGACGCGGCGAATCGTATCCACCGAAAGTTCCGCAGCCTTTCCAAAGAGGGGCGCTATGTCACGAACCAAGGAATACCCATCATCGGATGAAAAATATCCAGCCAGCGTGCGAATATCACCGCTGTCCAGATTGCTGCCGATGGCCTGATAGAGTCCTATCTGAAGGTCACGCTGCGAACAGCCGGGCTGCATGAAGTCAATGGTCACGAGGTCCGTGCTGTCGAGCAGACTCTGGTCGCAGATGCGTGATCCGTACTGCTCACCCTGAAAGATAAAGCCGCTGTTATCCGGCAGAAAACCAGGATCATAAAGGGCCTCGACGGAAATCTTGCGGGCAGAGCGGCCCTCCAGTTTATTCTGAAGGTCGATGATGGCACTCGGGTGGCCGCCGTTGGCCACATAACGGCCATCAGCCGACGAGCGAATCCAATAGTTCGTGCCTTCGTCGAACTGATAGAGCACCCGGATATGTCCGGCCACTCCGGGCGCTTTCCACTCGTCTTTCAAAGGGAAAACATCCTGACCCTTGGTGGACTGGGTAAAGCAGTTGTGCTTATTGCCATCGACACAGGCAAACATGGGCAAACCGCGAGCCATGTTCACATGCTCCCAGCCCAATCCGCCCTCACTCATGCGGCGCACATAGTCCTGAAATTTGCTGCCGATTCGCGTCTCACCAGGACTGCGGCAGACATCAGGGCCGTCATGCTTAAGAAAGTCCGCGAGGCTGGGATAATAGTAAAGCACCCAGGACAGTATCTTCTCAAAATCCTGATCGGCAAACGCAGTCCCTCCGAGCGGCATGCCGGCATTGGCCTTGAAATCTTCGTAGTCCGCTTCACGACCTGCTGTCTTGAACAGATCCTTGAACACCTGATGATCGACACCGGCCGCCATGAATCCAAGGTTTGCGGGTCCGATATCCTTCACATCCGCATTATCACCGGCGAGACTCCCGAGACAGGCAAGGACATTGGTCGCGTCCTCCCTGGTTTTTACGCCGGAATCAAAGCAGGCATACGCAAAGGACGTGGAATTATAAAGGCGATCCAGTTCGTCAATGTTATTGAAGTTCTGATGACAGCCTATGCACTTGCCATTATCCGCATGCCCATCACCTTCCGCATAACCAATGCGCGCGGCCACGGTGCGAATGTCATCAACACTCAAGGCATTGGTGGGAAAAGGGTTGGTCGCCTTTTCATCATGCAGGCGGCTGGACTTGCCCGGTTGACAGGCGACAAGGCCGATCAGGGCCAGACCGACTAAAACGAGTTTCATGGATCCTCCTTCGAACTTTATTCCGCTGGCAAGGTCTTACGCCAGGCCAGATTGCGATGAATGAGCTGATAAAGACTCTGTCCGCCTTGGGCTGAAGACCAGACGTAATCGGTGACAAAGGTGGAGCGCTGCCGGGTGCTGCCGTGCCGGGGAAACTGCTGAGCATCCTGAAGAATCGTGTCCTGCTGCGCGGCGGTTCCGGCAAACTGATGACAGCCGATGCAGTTGGTCCTTTGATTGTGTGTTCCCATTTCCAGATAGGGATTGCTGCACCAGCTCTGCCCTGGATTGCCGCTTTTTGCAGCCTCAAACGCTGCCGCAAGATCAGGATATTTTTGAGCCAAGGCCTCCCAGTCCTGGGCATCATCCTGAAAGCGTGTGACTGCACAGATTTTATAATGGCTGAAAAGAGGACCAAGCTTGTCGATGAACTCGGGGCGATCCTCGCCGAAATCGCGATCAGCTTCCGCTGACCACCACGCTGTGATCCAAAGCCAATCCTTTTGATCCTTGGTCATGATGTGAAGACCTGGCAGCAGCAATCGGTTGCTTCCGACATTCACTGAAAAAATGGAAGCGGGAATGGGCGAGGTTTCGGCCAGCTGGGCCCAGCTTCCCGTTTCATTCCGCATCAGACTTTTAAGGGCAGCCGCGTCCGTGGGATAGGTTTTGAACGCACTCTTTCCGTTCCAAAAAGCGGCTTTCACAATCGCCGAGGCGCGCGGCCATTCCTTTTGAAAGCAGCTGGGCCTTTCCTCCAAGGTCGCCGGGCGCTCCTGACCTTGAAAGCAGTTTTCCAGCTCCGCATAGTTCTGCAGCACAGCGTGCATAAGATGGGGACTATAATAAATGCGGCTCGTTCCACCCAAACCCGACCAATCCTGGAGCGTGGGCTCGGGATGCTGTTCGAGCCAGCTCTGAAGACGTATCTGCAAAGGCTCAGGCATGGTATCGAGTTCGCGCGCAAGAAAAAGATCCGCATTCCTGCGCTCATCATCCGTCAAAGGCGTGCCGGCTTCCACAGCTTCCATCGACGCGTTCTGCAGTGCATAACGCAGCCAACGCTGAGCATCCTCGATCGTGTACCAACTCAAAAATCGCGGCACTTCACCCTGCAAAAGACGGCCATCCTTGGTTCGGCTTTCAAACCGAACAGGCTGCACGACCTCGGCGAAAACCCGCCACGCCACCTGCCTTGTCGTTTCCATGGACGATTGAAGCAGAGGATCCAGAGCCTCGCCCGACCACTGCGGGGTATACCCCTGCGGTTGATTCAAGACACGTCTTCCCACTGCATCGCTTTCGACTACAGAGTTTGCCAAGGGCTTTGGACGACAGCCTTCCATAAAAAAGACCGCAACGACAAAGAGCAGCAATTGGTGAATTTTACCGATGACCTTGGCCCCTACAAAGCGATGAGATGGGCCGTGAATACCAAAGGACAAAAGCGTTTGCAAGGTGACTTCCACTGAGGACACTTGTTCTTCACCGCTGTTCGGAGTAAAAAGCATCGGTCCAAGCCCGTGAACAATCCAAGTTTGATAGGAGTCGATATGAAAGTTACGTTTCTCAAGACACTGGCGCTGTCGAGCCTTGTGTCCGGGGCAGCCTGGGCACAAAGCTCGGCAGCCGAACTAAAGGAGGAAGCGCGTTCGATTTTTCTGACATCGTGCGCCGCCTCCTGCCACAACAAAGCTGTCAGCCCCAGGTTGACTGACGCTTCCGGTGACGTGGACTTTAACGCTGTGAAGCTGAATGCCGCTCGCATCATCGCTCGTGTTCAGGACGCTTCGATGCCGCCCCGCCGCGCGCCTGCCTCGCAGCAGATAACCGCCGCTCAGCGTGAGACTCTTCTGCAGTATGTGAAGAGTCTGCAGACGGATACTCCCGATAACGCAGGTCTGCCGCTTGCGTCTTTGCGTCTCGCTTCCGGTTTCAATATCGAAGTCTTTGCCAAGGCGGAAGGTGCGCGTTCGCTGGCAGTTCATCCTGAAGGCATCGTCTTCGTCGGCACGGGTGGATTCTCCAATGTCGATCCCAATGGTCGCGTTCATGCGATCGTTCCCACCAGCAGTGGCCGCAAGGTGATCGCGCTCGCGTGGAACCTTGATAATCCCAACGGTGTGGCGCTGCAAGGGAATGACCTTTACGTCGCTGAACAAACCCGCGTGATCCGATTCAAGGATGCTGTGGGTTGGGTGAAGGCCAACGTCGGCAAAAACCTCGGCAAGACTTCGGCACCCTTCACGACTGTTTATTCGGGCCTTCCCGATCAGCCGACGCACAGCTGGAAATATCTGGGCTTTGGTCCCGATGGAAAACTTTATCTGAACATCGGCGCGCCTTGTAATATCTGCCTGCCCGATCGCGACACCTACGCGACCATCATGCGTATGAATGCGGATGGCAGTAACCTGGAAACAGTAGCACGCGGCGTGCGCAACACCGTGGGCTTCACCTGGCATCCGGAAACGAGGGAGATGTGGTTCACCGATAACGGCCGTGATCAGCTGGGGGACAACCTGCCACCGGATGAACTCAATCGTTTGACTGCGGATGGTCAGGACTTCGGTTATCCCTACTGTCATGCGAAGACCATCAGCGATCCCACCTACGGTAAAAATCAGGACTGCCGCAGCGATGCCTTCACCAAACCGGAAGTGGAACTCGGCGCGCATGTTGCGGCCCTCGGTTTGACCTTCTATCAGGGTTCGATGTTCCCCGCGGCCTATCAGAATGCGGTCTTCATCGCCGAGCATGGTTCATGGAACAGCTCGCGTAAAAACGGCTATCGTTTGAGCGTCGTGCAGTTCAAACAGGATGCGGAAGGCAAAACCGTTGCGACCTATCAGCCCTTCATTGCCGGTTGGTTGAATGATGCCAATCAAACCAACTGGGGTCGTCCGGTGGATGTGAAGAATTACGTCGATGGTTCGCTCCTTTTGAGTGATGACCAGACCGGCGCAATTTATCGCGTGACCTATACCACTCCCTGATTCCACTCACGAAGGGAGCCCCCTTCGTGATACAACAGACCATCCACGTGCGCAGGGCCTTTTGCCCTGCCCAAGACAAAGGATGGCCTGTGAATCGTGATCCTCTTGAGGCGCCTCTTTTACGGCGCCTGCCCGCCCCCGGCACTCCTCCTGATAACGGCGCTTTGCTCGACGCCTTCCTCGACTATGTCAAGGAACGCGGGGTGGAGCTGTACCAGGCTCAGGAAGAGGCCATTCTTGCGCTTTTCGATGGCGGCAATGTCATACTCAATACGCCGACCGGCTCCGGCAAATCGCTGGTGGCCACGGCTCTGCATTTTCACGCGCTGGCCACCGGGCGGCGCTCGTTTTACACCTGCCCGATCAAGGCGCTGGTGAATGAAAAATTTCTGGCACTGTGCAATGAATTTGGCGCGGACCAGGTCGGCATGATCACGGGAGATGCCTCGGTCAATAGCAAGGCTCCTATCATCTGCTGCACGGCCGAGATTCTTGCCAACATGGCCCTTCGCGAGGGGGACAAGGCCCCGGTCGATGATGTCATCATGGATGAGTTTCACTACTATTCGGATCGTGAACGCGGCGTGGCCTGGCAGCTGCCGCTTCTGACCATGCCGAAGGCGCGTTTTCTTCTGATGTCAGCGACCATGGGTGACACCAGCTTTTTTGAAAAAACCCTGAAGGACCTGACCAGCCGCGATACGACCGTCGTGCGTTCGAGTGAGAGGCCCGTGCCTCTTACGTTCGTCTATCAGGAAACCCTACTGCATGAGACGATCAAGAGTCTTCTCGCGAGTGGGAAAGCGCCTATCTACCTTGTGAACTTCACCCAGCGTGATTGCGCGGAGGAAGCGCAGAAGCTGATGTCGGTGGATTTTGCGACCAAGGAAGAGAAAGCGGCGATTGCTGCGGTGCTGACGAACGTCAAGTTTTCGAGTCCCTATGGGAAGGAAATTCAGCGGCTTTTGAAGCACGGGATTGGTCTGCATCATGCCGGTCTTTTGCCGAAGTATCGACTTTTGGTGGAGCAGCTGGCGCAGAAAGGGCTTTTGAAGGTTATCAGTGGGACGGATACTTTGGGCGTGGGTGTCAACGTTCCGATTCGGACTGTGCTCTTCACGAAACTTTGCAAATTCGATGGCAGCAAGGCCACGATTCTGAGTGTTCGGGATTTCCAGCAGATCAGTGGTCGTGCGGGACGTAAGGGGTTTGATGATCAAGGGACGGTCGTGGTGCAGGCACCCGAGCATGTTGTGGAAAACATGTCGATGGAGTCGAAGGCGGCCGGTGATCCTAAGAAATTGAAGAAGATCGTCAAGAAGAAGCCGCCTGAGAAAGGCTATGTTCACTGGGATGTGAATACCTTCAATCGTCTGATCAGTGCGCCGCCTGAATCGCTGACGTCGAGCTTCCAGGTGTCCCATGGCATGCTGCTCAATATTTTGAGTCGGGATGGGGACGGTTGCCGGGCGATGAAGAATCTGATTCGGAATTGCCACGAGACGCCGCAGTCGAAGAAGACTTTGACCAAGACGGCGTTCCAGATGTTCCGTTCGCTGGTGGAGCGTGGGATTATCCGCTTTGAGTGGCTGGCGGAGTATCGGCATAAAAAGATTCTGGTGGACAGCAATCTGCAGACGGACTTCTCTTTGAATCAGTCGCTGTCGCTTTATCTTCTGGACACGATTAAGCTCCTGGATCCTTTCTCCCCTGATTTCGCTTTGGATCTTCTCAGTTTGGTGGAATCCATCCTGGAGAACCCGGAGCTGATCCTGCGAAAGCAGCTGGATCGGATTAAATCCCGGAAAATGGCCGAGATGAAGGCGGATGGGATTGAATACGAGGAGCGCATAGCGGAACTTGAGAAGATGGAGTATCCGAAGCCGAATCGCGAATTCATCTATGAGACCTTCAATCGTTTTGCGGCGACGCACCCTTGGGTGGGGAATGAAAATATTCGACCCAAGTCCATCGCGCGCGAGATGTACGAATCCTTCTTCTCGTTTGATGAATACATCCGCGACTACGAGCAGCAGCGGGCGGAAGGGCTTCTGCTTCGCTATCTGATGGAAGTCTATAAAGTCCTTGTCCAGACCGTTCCCGAATCCTATCGGAACGAGGAAATCGAGGGGATGATCGATTATTTCGGTCGGATGATTCGGAATATCGACTCCAGCCTTCTCGATGAATGGGAAAAGCTGCGCAATCCATCCGCTGTGGTCGAAGCCGCGGAAGAGGAAGTGGTGCAGGAGGCTCCCGATATCACGCGTGATATGCGGGCGTTCACCGTTCAGATTCGCAACGAAGTCTTCCGCTTCGTCCGCGCGGTGGCGGCCGGGGATGCCGAGGGTGCGATGGCTTTGATCGAAGGTGGGACCTGGACGATTCCGCTCTTGACCAATGCTGTGAATCCTTACTTTGAAGAGCATCACGACATTGTCACCGATCGACAGGCTCGTCATCCGCAGCACTGTCGTGTCAAGCCTCAGAAAGATCCCGAGGGCTGGCGTGTGGAACAGACTTTGATTGATTCAGATGACCACAATGACTGGCAAATCACCTTCTTTATCGACCGACAGAAATCGCGGGAGCAAAATCGACCTGTGCTGGAACTCCTGAAGGTCGGGCATATGGAGGACAGTTGATCGATCCCGGATGAAGAAAGGGGCCATAGGCCCCTGTCTCTTCACTCTTTGCGAAGGGCCTGTTAATTGCCCCGGTATGTGCTGTAGCCGTAGGGGCTGACGACAACGGGGACATGATAGTGAAGTTTCTGATCTTGTACCTGAAACACTACGCTGATTTCAGGAAAGAATGGATTCGGCTTGCTCTCCGAATACTTCGTCATATCGAAGATCAGCTTATAAGTTCCGCTGGTGACCTTAACATTGGGACCAAAGGACTTGATCCTTCCATTTTCGTCCGTCGTACCGCTTGCCAGCTTCGTCCACGCTCCACTTTTATCCTTGATTTCCAGGACAACGGGAATATTTTTTCCGCCCACTCCCGAGGCCAGGTCCAGGACGTGAGTCGATATTCCCTCTGCCAGCGCATGGCTGGAAATAAAACCAAACAAGGAAATCAAGAACGCCAGGATTGATTTTTTTGTCATACGAACCCTCTTAAGCTTATTTTGTTGTAATTCCTAATTCCGACAAAGCACCGCTCTGTGCCAGGGCGTGATCGTTTTCTGGACTCCCTCCTCCTGCAACACCGATGGCTCCGATTACCACTCCGTTTTTCCAAAGTGGAACACCTCCACTTAAAAGCAAGAGTTCGGGAAGCTCGGCTAAGTTTCTGGTGTCTGGATTGGCCGTTGCTTTGCGCATAAGCTCCAAGGTTGCGGTCTTGGTCGATAGAGCCGTGTACGCTTTTCTTCTTGCAGCCTCTGTGTTGTGAGGCCCGACCTGGTCTCCTTTATAAATCAACAGAGTTTCACCGTTCACACCGACAACAGCAAGACTTACTTTCTTGCCAAGTTTTTTTGACGCGGCCTCCACTCTGCTTGCAACTTCTTTCGCTCCTTCAAGGTTCAGTTGCGTTTCCTGTGAGACAAAGTCTTTCTTATCCTGCCCAAAAGACTTGGTACTCAGCAACGCCAGCAGCAGAAAAATCATTCTCATGAAACAACCTCATTTTGGTCTAAACAGAAGCCTCGTAGGGAATTCCCAAGGAGCAGCTCCAAACATTCTACATTACACATTAAAAGTTTCTAAGGGTATGAATACCAATAGGCCGAGCTTTTATAGACTGACAGCGCTCCGTTGTTGGCTCACTTCTTTTCAGCGAGTCAACTGCCGAACGAAAGTGATCCTCGTCTGCAACAGCCAGATCGCAGGAAAATGGGCTGCATCAGGCATCGTGCAAGGCATCGCAAGGCTGCGAATATGCGCCTTTGATTTAAACCTTCGGAGAGCTATTATGAGTGCGATGCCAGATCTTGGGAAGGAGACTTTATGAGCATACGTAATACTGTTATATTAATTACGCTCGGGTTCGTACTCTTAGCGGGCATCACTGCGGTCGTGTTGAAGAAATGGACAACAGACATGGAGCAACTCGCGGACGCTGCAAGTCAGCAGATGGAAAGTGTGCTGGCTTCTGAAGAGCTTCAGATCAGCCTGCTCAAGTTCAGCCGCGAAACACTTTTGAATCTGGCCAGGCGGGAGAAAACTCCGGTCGCGTTTCGTCTGGAGCAGGAAGCCCATTTAACCCAAGGCCTCAGTAAAGTCAGGAACTACGTTGATACAGATCAGGAAAAAGATCTCGTCGACAAGATCGAGGCGTCGGTACGCGATTATATTTCGTTTCAGCATCAACGTTCTCGCTTGTCCCCCGAAGAGGCTGCGCAGCTGACCAGTTCGACGATTATAGATGACGCTTTGGTCAGCGCCCAGGCGCTTACCGATTTGAACAAGAGGCAGGCAGGGGATTTCGAATCCCGGCTGCGCAAGGTAAGCCGGGATGCCGACAAAGTCGCTGCTGTCATGTTCGGCATCTCCTTATTCGGTTTCTTCCTCGCGTGGATGATCGTTCGAACCTGGATCTACAATCCCGTCGTGCTTCTAAGAAAACAGATCGATCAAACGTCAGGTGCCGTATTCAAGGAAGTCGATGAGCGAGGTCCCGAAGAAATTCGAGCTATCGCCGCTGCTTTCAACCGCTTGGGTGCCAGGGTCATGACGCAGAGAGAAGCTTCCCTGCGCTTCCTGGCAGCGGTGGCGCATGACCTTCGCAATCCCCTCAGCGCCATACGAATGTCCTCTGAGATTTTGCCCGACGAGGAAAGTCCTGAGGAGCGAGAGGCGGTTGTTCAAATCATTTCCAGGCAGGCCCAGCACTTGGATCGGATGGTCGGTGATCTTCTGGATACGACTCGGATTGAATCCGGGCAGCTTGAAATCATGAAAACTGAGGCCGACCTTTCCACTTTGGTTCATGAGAGCGTTGCGCTTCATCGGTCGACATCACAGGTCCACAAAATTAATGTGTCTCTTCCGAGTGGGCCTGTCGTAGCGGAGATTGATCCGCTCCGAGTCATGCAGGTGCTCAACAATCTCATCAATAACGCGATCAAATACTCGCCAAACGGCGGTGTGGTTTCAGTTTGCTTACTCAATCAGAATGGTTTGGCAACCATCGAAGTCGGGGATAATGGGATTGGCATCGCCCCTGATGACAAGGAGAAAATCTTCGAGCCCTTCCGAAGGACGGCAACGACCAAGCTCACAATCCCAGGCGTAGGCTTAGGGCTATCCGTGACGAGGCGGATCGTAGAGAGCCACTCGGGAACAATTGAAGTGGAGAGCACCCCTGGGAAAGGCTCTATTTTCAGAGTGAGACTTCCTTTGGGGGCTGTTCGCATATAACTCTAACGCGCACTTCCCCGCGCAATACCAAGGCGGTCTTCATAAGCGTCCAAGACCTTCCCAAAAGCCGGGCGCTCTTCGCAGCGGCTGCGATATTTCACTATGTTCGGATACCCGGCAAGTATCTCCGTTTTACGAATTTCCCGAAGAACACAGGTAAAAGCAATGTCCGCGACGGTAAAACTGCTTCCCATAAGGAACGGCTGATTCTGCACGATCTGGTCAATTTTCGGCAGAAATCGTCCCAGAATATCCACATGCCAAGGGCGCAGGGCTTTCAGGTGAGGATTGGAGTCACCCTGAAGATCAGCGAACAGGACCGGCAGCGCAAAGGGTTCAATATTATTCAACGACGTGATCAACCAGCGATAAACCTGGGCCCGCCCTTGAAGATCTGAAGGGATCAGCTTTCCGGATTTTTCCGCAAGGTAGAGGAGAATGGCGCCGGATTCCGTCAGGATATACCCATCATCATCTATAGCCGGAATCTGCTTAAAGGGCGAAATTTTCTCAAACCAGGTTTCGTCCTGAAGACCGTTCGGACCGCAGTCGAGTCCGATAGTTTCATATGCGATACCACACTCTTCCAAAGCCCACATGGCACGGATATCACGCGTGTAACCCCAAAGAAAGGGCGGCAAAGATTTAAAAACGTAAACTTTCATTTCTTTGATCCTCATTATGCAATAATTCGTTTTATTGCGAACGGGAATTCAAATCAACTCTTAACGCGTGACCTCGCTATACGAAAACCAAGATCATCAATCGCATAAGTCGGATGACTCCGACGCCGATTGGAGGCCAAACACCCACGCTCCTCGTCATTCCACCCGCCACCACGGAACACCCGATAGGTCCCGTAAACCTCGACATCATACAAATCCTCACACCACTCCCACACATTGCCCAGCATATCGTAAACACCCCAACCATTCGGCGCTTTCAATCCAACGTCATGAGTGCAACCCTCAGAATTCCCCGCATACCATGCAATCTCATCAATCTCTCCATACCGCACTTTCCCGCTATCAGCCCGACACGCATACTCCCACTGGGCTTCACTCGGGAGACGGAATCCATTCGCACTCTCATCAATATCAGCCCCCTCGCTATTCACTAAATAACAAGGCCGCAACCCCAAAATCTCCGACAGCCTATTACAGAATGCAGCAGCATCAAACCACGACACCGTCTCCACAGGCCTTCTGGCCCCTTTAAAACAGGAAGGATCCCGCTGAAGAACCGCCGCATAAAGCTCCTGCGTCACGGGAAACCTGGAAATCAGAAAAGGCTCCAACTCCACAGCCCACTTCGTCTTCTTCCTATCATCCCGCAGTTCAATCTCCCCACGAGGCAATTCCAACATCAGCTCATCCAGCGCTTTTGATATATCCATAAGTCTCCTGCCTTTTCTGCTTCAACCCGCATCCTGAATAGCTTACTATCCCTATGTCGCAAAACATCCACAACCACGAAATAGGAAAGGCCGCACAATGAACGACCGCATCATATTCCTCCTGGACGGAATCGAAGCCCTCGGAAGCCTCGCATTCACCGGCCTTGTCCTCCCCTCCTGACGAACTCAAGATCTACCGAAAGCTCCCGCGCCGCTGGCTTTCCACCTCTCTGCCTTTCGCGCTATAATGAAGACAAAGTCACAGCTCTTGGGAGGCAGTCTGGATGTTTTACAAAATCCTGGCCCTGGACGGTGGTGGTCTGCGTTCGATCTATTCCGCCCAACTCCTTTTCCGCCTGCACGATCGCTATCGCATCCTGGATAAGGTCGATATGATCGCCGGCGTCAGCGGCGGCGCGATCACGGCCGCGGGTTTATCCTGCGGCTGGTCGCCAAGCCAGATCGTGGATTTCTTTGCCAAAGACGGCCCGGATATTTTCGAACGCACGGTCTACCCGGGGGTGATCGACGACCTCGCGTACATGCACCGCAGTAAATATGGGGAAGGCCGCCGCCGCTTTTTTGAGCGGTACTTTGGCGAAAAAACCCTGGCCGATGCGAAGAGAAGCCTTGTTATCCCAAGCTTTGACGCCAAACACCGTTCGGGCATCTGGCAAACGGTGTCCTTTAATAATTTCAAAAATTCCCCGCTGCGCAATGTGAAGCTGGTCGACGCCGTGATGAGCAGCAGCGCAGCCCCGGTGTATTTCCCGGTGAACACCACCGAGGTCGAAGGCTTCACCACCAAATACATCGACGGCGGATTCTGGGCAAATAATCCGAGCGACACGGCCTTCAGTGAAGCCGTCCGCGATGATCACGGCGGCGCCGCCTGGGACAAGGTCGTGGTTCTTTCCCTGGGAACGACACGCGGAAAAAAGGTCCTTTCCACCCCGAAAAACAACCTCGGCTGGCTGGATTGGTTCCGAGCGGATCTGATTGATATGATTTTGGATGCGGCCTCGAAGAGCGCTGTGGATTATAAAATGCAAAATTACCTGGGCCCACGCTATCATCGTATGGATACCGTTCTGGAAGAACCGATCGACCTGGATGATATCAGCAGCATTCAAAGGCTCGTCGGGCTTGCCAATGAATACGATATGGATGCCGTCGAACAGTGGATTGAAGGCTTCTGGCTGTGAAACAGGATAAAGGAGACTATGCCCCATGATACGAAAACTGCTTCTGGCCGCTCTCATGATGTTCGCAGCCGTACCCGCAGCCCGCGCCGCAGCCCCGGGCCCCTTCGGCCTGGGCATAGTCCTGGTGGATCCCACGGGCCTCAGCGCCAACTACTATTACGAAAAGCAGCGTAGCATCTCAGGTGCCCTCGGCTGGAGCAGCGATCATTTGCGCCTGAATGGGGATCACCTTTGGTACCGCCGCGACATCATCGTGATCGACCGCACGCCGATCGATCTTTACTACGGTGTCGGCGGCCGCTTCTATCAGCATGAAAAACGCAATGGCGACAATGAAAGCGAGATCGGGGTCCGCTTTCCCATCGGCGTCGCCTATATCTTCCGCAAAATCCCGATCCAGCTTTTCGGAGAACTCGGCCCGGCCCTCATCATCGTCGATGACTCGGCCTTCATCATAGATGTCTCACTCGGGGCCCGCTATTACTTCTGAGCCGTCCTGCGCGTGGCCCCGGCCGGGGTCACCTCAAACGCCCGCGAACACCCCGCATAGCCTTTTATTTTCCCGGTCAGGATTTGCTTGCCGTGCCCCTGATGGCAAAGTCGGTAGCTTCCTGCTGCCACGCTTTCATCTGTAACCCAGGTGATCGTTATCTGACTGTTCGAAATCCCGTCCCGCTTCCACTGATAGAAGGTATCAGGATCCCAATCATAACGAATCGGGTTCCACCGTCCATTCTCCAGCTTTTCCACGGTCAATAGCGTGGTATCCCGTCCTTTCAGACTGCTATTGGGATGCGCGCCCCAGAACTGCACCTGAATACGCTCCCCTGCCGAATAAGATGGGGCGGCATCGTCCTTCACATCACCCCAATTTTTACCGATCGGAGCCGTATCAAATAAAACCCCAGGTTTTAAAATCAGCTGCTGATCCGATAGATCCGGCGGCAGTTTTCCGGGATCCACAGAGCGCCCATCCCGCAGAGCTTCACCCAGCTCACTATAAATTTGCGTATAAGCCGCCAAAGTCCAGGGTCCAAAGAGAGTCGAACCCCCTTCATAATTCTGGGTGCTGTATTCCTCGCGCGTCGTCACATAATGCAGGTATTCGTTGGCCAAGGCCGAGATCACCACATACTTCACGCCGGCCGGAGCCATGATATCCAGGATGGCTTTCTTTAAACGCCGCCCGGCCATGGTCGTAATTTCGGAAGGCGTGGCCACGACCACGAGCTGCCCGATTCTCAGCATCTGAAAGGGCGCAATGCGGGCTGTCCACGGATGCGGCCTCACAAAACCTGTGGGCAGAAGGATCACCTTCTCCGCATGACAGGCCTGTTCCTCGGGCATCAGGGTAATCTTCGGCCAGCTGTCACCATAAACCGTACCCTCTTTGAAAATACTCAAAGGCTGCCCATTTTCAGTTCCCGCTGCAAACGCCACGCCCAGCGCCCCATTGCAGGTCTTTTGCGGCCCCTGCCCCGTGAATGCACCGGCAACGTCATGATAGGCCATATCCACGAAGGAATGCACGGCACTCACAGGTCCTGTGATAGGTTCACTCGCATTCTGATAAAGCTCATAAGCTTTGTTGAACTGGGCCGCTGCCGACGCGGCATTCCGCGGATAGCCATCGACATCCCCCGGCACAGGATGCGAGACATCATAAGGACTGATGTCGCCGGAATTCGCCTGCACGAAACCTGCGATGAACTCGCCACTCTTAAGATAGGTGGCCCCCATTGTCTTCTCAAAAGTATAAGCGGCAAGTCCCTTGTTGTCCCCGCTCACAAACTTATTGCTGAGCGGCAGCGAAACACCATGAACGGCAAACCAATTGAACGAAGCCAAAGGCCGTCCGGACTCTGCCACGACTTTGATTTGAATCATTTCAGGATCAGATGGCTCAGCATAAAGACTGTGATCGCTATTCGCCGCATACGCTTCCGGCGAACGATTGAATTGAACGCCCGGCAGCTCGCCGCGACTGATCCAAAGATTCGCCGGCTCTTTCTGCCGCCAGGCTTGGACCAAAGATCGCACCGTACCGGCTACGATCGCTTCAAAATTCGCCCGGCTATAGCCGAAAGTCGTCACGTTATAAAGCGCGTGATGTGCATAGCCACCCGGCCCCGAGTGAGTATGCGTCACGCTCAAAAGCAGATTCCGATGATCAAAAACCCCGGGAATCTCCTTTTGAAGTTGATCCAGCACGGCCTGCTTCACGCCGTGGAACATCAGGGCCTGGTCGGCGATCACCATGGCGACCGGCTCCTGGCCGCACGCATTGGCAATCACCAGCGCACGACTCCGCAGGCGCATATGCAGCCCCTCGCCCACCTGCCCCAAATCCGCGTAGCCCAGCATTCCGAGTTCCGCCACAGGACCAGTGATATCGTCCTGCGCGGCTCCGATTTGATAGCCTTCCTCCGCGCAGGCCCCGGCCGCGCTTGCCGTTCCCGCAAACATTCCAAGACCAAGACTGAAGGCGATGGAAACAATAGATTGTCGCATGGTAAAGCCCCCGTTTGTGAATATCACACATATGGACAGACGCCAGCTCCTCGAAACGAGCGAGACAGAAAGAGGCACCTGAAGCAGATTCCCCCAGGTGCCCGCAACCATTCATTTGTGAGCTTTTGTTCGCCTGAGAATAGTGATCCAAGTGGGCCACGGGAATCGAATTTTTGTGACTTGCTCTGGCCCCGGGCCCGGACCTATACTCCCCCTCTTTTCACTCTCGCTTTGTCTTTGGTCGAAGCTTTGGTAAAACTGGAAGGTGGGTTGCATAAAAGCCCCTAGTGATCTCCAGCGAAAGGGTCGGCTATGGATGCCAAAACATACTGGGACCAGCATTATACCGAAAAGACGTTTGCCGCGGGCAAAGCCCCCAACCCCTTCCTGGTCGAGATGCTGCCACGCCTCGAAAAGGGCAAGGTTCTGGACATTGCCATGGGCGAGGGCGTGAACGCCGTCTATCTTGCGCAAAAAGGTTTCCAGGTCAAAGGCTTTGATATCAGCAAGGTCGCGGTGGAACGGGCGAAAACCCTGGCCCGCGATACGGGTGTGGCCATCGAAGCGCAGACGGCTGACCTTGATCTTTATCTCTTCGGCATCATGGAATACGACAGCATTATCATGACCCGCTTCCGCCCTTCGGTGTCGCGCTACTACACGAACATCATGAGCGCTATGAAGCAGGGGGCCACGCTTCTGATCGAATCGCTCGGCGTTCCCGAAATGCCCGAGGCGATTCCGACGTCTGAATCCTTCCGTAACCTTTATTATTCGTCCAATGAGATCCTGCGCGAGATCAAAGGTCTTCGCATCCTTTTCTATCAGGAAGGGCTGGTCGACGGCAAACATGTGGTGCAGTGTCTCGCCCAGAAGCCGCATGACAAGGATGCCGCGAAGTTGAAGCTCTTCGACATGTCGACCAAGGGCAAGGACCTCGAAAGTTCCAAGCATTTGGAGCTGGCGGAAAAACTTTTCAAGAAATGAACGCGTGAGTCCGTCCCGAAAATATATGCAGGAGTCTTGTGTCTTGAACACGGATCTTGCATAGGGACTATGCGTTCTTATTTTTCTTGGAAAGGATATCCCATGAACTATCGACTCCTAAGCGCTTTGGCCGGTTTACTCGCAGCGCCCCTCGCCTTCGCAGCCCCCCAGGTCTTGATCACCAAGTCCAATGCTACAGGCTTCACCTTGCCGGAATATACCCGCTTTGAAACCTGTGAAGTCTTTTTCCATCAGGTCGTGATCACCCAGCGCTTTGGCTCCTCGGAAGAGCTGGGTTTCACCAAACGCGAAGTGCGCCCCATCCGCCTGGACAAGGGTTTTGAAAAGGTGTTGGAAACGGCAGCCACTGAAGAGCTGGTGAAGAACGATAACTTCCTTTGCGATGCCCCTTCGACCACCGTACAATTCCGCGGTGAACCCGAAGCCCAGGTCCTGTTCGCCAGCGGCGGCTGCGGCAGTCCCCGTCTGGAACGTCAGGGACCGGCCGCGCGTATGCTGCGGGAATTGATCGATCAGTACTGCCCCGTCACCAACGATTATGGCCGCCGCTAACATCCGTGAAGCCGCGGCCTCGGATCACCGGGCTGCGGTTCAAAAATCCATACGCCAGGTCCAAATTTTTTTTTGAAAGACCTGTCGAAAAGCGGCCACGCTCTTCGACTAAGGGGCAGAAGCAGGGCCACTGGTGGCCCCGGATTCCCAACCCTTGGAGATTTCATGAAAAAAGTTTTGGCGTATATCCTGAGCACCCTTCTGGCCCTGATCACCTTGATTCTGATCCTGGCCGCCTTCCAACCCACCGAGTGGACTGTGGAACGTTCGGTTCTGATCGATGCGCCGCGTGAAAAGATTTGGAGCATCGTGAGCGATCTGAATCGTTACAGCGAATGGAATCCCTATGCGCATCTGGATCCTGAGGCGCGGATTACAGTGGAAGGCCCTGCGGCAACCGTGGGATCGAGCTATGCGTGGGACGGCAATCAATCAGGCGCCGGCCGCATGACTACGGTGGCGATCCAGGAAGGGAAGCGCCTTGATTTTCGGCTGGATTTCCAGCGTCCCATGGCTGTGACCAATGATGCCTCATTCATCCTGGGTCCCGAGGAAAGTCCCACGAAGATGACCTGGGCCATGCACGGACATCACAGGGGTTTCACCGGCCTTCTCAGCCGCGCCATCCATCTTTTCGTCAGCATCGACGCTTTGGTGGGCCAACAGTTTGATTCCGGCCTTGCGACCCTGAAGGGGCTGGCTGAAGGATCGGCGACAGCGCCTCGTAACAATCTGTAATCCATACCTATTTCAAAAGCCTCAGGCCCTCTTGGGGCCTTCCCTCCCGGCACTCTTACTTCTAGGGACGGCTTGATATTTCCCGCTCAGATTCGCAGCTAAACAGTCGAAACCAATATGCGAAATCCGAAGCTCCGGGGTATACAATGTCCATCCGTTCCAAAGCGATCGCCCTTATCCTGACCACCATGATGGTCTTTCTCACCTGTCTCTTTCTGGTTGCGGAATATGTTCTCATGGAACGCTTTCAGACGCTTGAAAGTCGCGAAGCGCACAATAATATTGAACGCGTGCGCAACGCCATCCATCTGGAATTCGATTTTTTGAAGGCCAAGGCCGCAGACTGGATCGCCTGGGATGATGCCTATGCCTTCGTACAAAATGGAAACAATGAATTTCGCGCCGCCAATCTCTTCGATCAAAACGGCGCCAACATGAAAGTCAATTTCCTTCTTTACTTCAATCAGGAAGGCGAGGTTGTGGGTTCCTTCGCTTGGGACCTTGAGCATGAAAAGCCCTGGCCCATGCCTGCTGAAGTCCTGAATTTTCTGCAGCCCGGCGCGCATTTTCTGAATCACGAATCCGCGGATGACATCAAAGCAGGCTTCGTCTCGTTTCCGCAAGGGCTCGCCTTTGTCGTCTCGGGACCTGTTGTTCCCGGGGACAAGAATGGGCCTATTCGCGGCAGCATGGCGATCGTCAAACTCCTGACGCCAACGATGGCCGCACAGCTGGAAGAGCTGACCAAATTCAAGCTGAAGTTTCTCGTTCGTAAACCGGACCCAGCTGCGGATGCCGACTGGAAGCGGGAGACCCAGCTCACCTCGGGACACACGACTGTCACCCATGCCGTGAATGATGATCTTCTGGAAGGTCTGACGCTCTTCGACGACTGGAGTGGTGAGCCGGTCATGCAGCTCACCGTTCTCTTCCCTCGCGAGATCATGCAGCAGGGCCGCGGCACGATCCAGGATATCCTCTTGGCTCTCGGAGGTTTCGGGCTTCTTTTCTCGCTGATGCTCATCCTCGTTCTCAATAAGGGCGTTCTGAATCGGGTTTTTCGCCTGGCTCATGATGTGGGACGCATCGACCTGCATCATAGTATTCGCACCCGGGTTGACGACGCGGGACGCGATGAACTGAGCGAACTGGCCAAAGCCATCAATCGCATGCTTGATGCGATCGCCCGGCAGCACAGGAATATGGAGGCCATCCTGGATCACGTTCCGACCGGGCTTCTGCGCTGCGATGCGCAGGGCAAAATCCAAAGCGGCTATTCGCAGTCCTGCGCAAGGATCCTGCAGCCAGCGGGCGGCGAGGCCCCACCCTCATTCGCCCAGCAGGTGATTTGGGACGTTCTGGGCCTGAAAGGTCGGGACGCGGAATCTTTCCGTCTTTTCTATCAGCAAATCTTTGATATCGAATGGCTCGCAAGCGACATGCTGACGAATCTTCCGACCCGAATTCAATTTGGAACCA
This sequence comes from Oligoflexus sp., assembly GCF_035712445.1. NCBI lineage: Bacteria > Pseudomonadati > Bdellovibrionota > Oligoflexia > Oligoflexales > Oligoflexaceae > Oligoflexus > Oligoflexus sp. Next base: position 27,070 of record NZ_DASTAT010000120.1, read on the forward strand.
GGCATCTTGCCCTCGAGGCCTCGCTGGTTCGAACGGAAACGGGGGCCATTGACAGCATCCTCTTCAGCATCGCGGACGTGACGGCCTTGATCGAGGCTGAGCTGGAAAACGCCCAGCATCTGTCGCTCTTGCGAATTCTCAGAAATCGCGATCGTTTTCGTGATCTCTGCCAAAGGCTGTTTGACTACGACCCGCAATCAGGTCTTATGGAAGGCCGCCGCATCCTGCATACATGGAAAGGCGAGTTCGCATCATTCGGCATCAAGGGGATTGCGAGCCAGATTCATCAGATCGAAGAAGACCTTCGGACGATCGACGGCCTCCCTGCTCACGTCAAGACCATCCAGGACAGCGTCCATCAGTTTCTTGTCAGGCACGCGGAAATCCTGCATCTGAATCCTGGCGAGCTGCGAAAACGCATGCTCTCGATTGATGAGCAGAGCCTCAAAGATCTGGACATTCAGCTGCAAAGAGCCTCTGATCTGCGCGAGGTCGCGTCTGTCTATAAAAACTTTCTGGAAGCCACCCTGCAGGAAGAAGCCGGCAAAACCTTCGCCTTCTTACGCGACAGCGCCCTGGAGCTGGCGATGCGGCTGAACAAGAAAGTCAACGTGCTGGTCCGGGGCGATCAGGTGCGCCTGCCGCTGCAGTATGGTGAAGTGCTTCATGGACTTCTGCATCTGATCCGCAATGCGCTGGATCATGGCCTTGAGCCCCCTCATGAAAGGCAAGGCAAATCCCCTCTTGGGACCCTTTCGATTGAAGCCCAGGAGAACCTTCAGGATCTGACCATTATCATCCGCGATGATGGACGTGGGATTGACCCGAACCTTGTCAAGGAAGCGGCTCTGGCCAAGGGGCTTTGCACTGAAGAGAAATGGGCGCTTTTAAGTCCCGAGCAGCAGCTTGAATTCGTTATGCTGAACGGCTTTTCCACGCACCGTGAGGTGACGGCGATTTCCGGACGCGGCATAGGTCTTGATGTAGTCGCATCAAGCCTGAAAAAATATGGGGGCAGCATGCACATCGCAAGCCAGCCGGGCCTTGGAACCACCATCACGATACGTCTGCCGCGTCTTGCATCCCAGCACCTGACGCAGGCTGCGTGAGAGGACCGATGCCACGCTTGGGAGCGTTCATAAGCATCCTCGTTCTGACTCTGACGCTGCTGACCCAGGCGCTCGGAGCCACAGCTCCTTTCGCGCAGAAAATGGCCCAGGAAATCCCTTTGCTCCTGGATGATCCCAAAGCCCTCCGCCTGTCGCTGGAGAAGCGTCTCACCACCGACGAGCTATCGACCGAGACTCGACAGGCTCTCCTTCTGACCCAGCTCTACCTCTCGGTGATCACGGAAGATATTGAACTGGCCCAGGCCACAATCCC
>NZ_DASTAT010000121.1 GCF_035712445.1 Oligoflexus sp.
CAGTTCGGCAGCACGACGACGCATACGCAGCTGATTCAACTTCCAGCAGGTTCGGATGTTGACCAGGTGGAACAGGCTATTCAACGCGTGATTACCGATGCCGGTGTCCGGGTGTCCGCCTATAATAAAGCGGGGCAGGACAACGGCCGCATGCTCGCCTATCTGTCCGATTACCTCGGACTGGTTTCCCTGGTGGCTCTCGCCCTGGCCGCGATGGGAGCGTCGTATCTATTCCGCATGTACCTCGATCGCAAGCAGACGGCCATTGCCACACTTGTCAGTATTGGTCTCACGCATTTCAAAGCCATGATGCTCTACGTGCTGCAGTTGACGCTTCTAGGGGCCTTGAGCGCGCTTCTTGCCGGATTGGTCAGCATGCTGCTCGTCCCCTTGGCTTCCAATCTTTTGGAAACCCTGACGCCTGTTCCGCTGTCCATCACTGTGGGCTGGCCGTCTTTCGCCTTGGCCTTGGGATTGGGTGTGGCGGGTTCCATCCTCGTGTGTTTGCCTCAGCTTCTTCGGATTCGGCGGCTGAATCCTGCCGTTCTTTTCCAGGAAATCAGCGGAGGGGATCGGCTCTGGACCGCTGCGCTTTGGGTCAGTTATTTACCGAGTTTTCTTGCGTTCTATCTTCTGAGCCTTTGGCAGGCGCATTCCTTTAAGGTGGGCACACTCTTCTGCGCCACCCTCCTTGGCCTTGCGCTGATCTTTGCTTTTATTGCCTGGCTCGGACTCAAGTTCCTGGCTCTGCGTGCCCGCAAGGGTTCTTTGAGTTCGCGGCTGGCGATCACCTATCTGCGCTCGCAGAAGAGTCATTCTTTGAATTCCTTTATTGCCCTGGGCATTGGCGCTGCCTTGATCAATCTGATTCCCCAGATTCAGCACAGCATAGAATCGGAACTGCAAAGACCGGATGGGGATACGCTGCCGAGTCTTTTCCTGTTTGATATTCAGGAGGATCAGGCCGAAGAACTGGAGGCCCTCGTTCGCAAGGAAGGCGTAACGCCCAAGGCCATGGCCCCGATGATCATGGCGCGACTGAGTGAAGTGAATGGCCAGCCCTGGCAAAGGATCAACGATACGGCCGTAACGCGTGAAGATGAGCAGGAGCAGCGCTCACGAAATCGCGGCGTGAATCTGTCTTACCGCACAGGGCTCGCGGATTCTGAGGCTATTGTGGAAGGGAAACTTTTCACCGACTCCTGGCAGGAAAGCTCGGGGAAACCCGGAGAAATTTCCATTGAGCAGCGTTATGCGGAGCGTCTGGGCGTCAAGCTTGGGGATACATTAACCTTCGACGTGCAGGGCCTTCCCGTTTCTGCTGTGATCACAAGTCTTCGCAGTGTGAAGTGGAACACGTTCCAGCCTAACTTTTTTCTTATCCTCCAGCCTGGACTGGTGGATGACGCGCCGAAAACTTTTCTGATGACGCTCCCCTCCCTTGCCTTCGAGAAAAAGCTGGAGCTGCAGAAAAAGATCGTGGATGCCTATCCGAACGTTTCGATCATCGACGTCACCAAGCTGGTGGCCAAAATCAGCGAGCTGATCCAGCAGATGTCCCTGGTTTTGATTGTGATGGGCTGGCTCACGGTGCTGACCGGCCACGCGGTGATCTTCTCGATTGCGCAGAATCAGGCTTTGGCGCGGCGCTGGGACAGTAACCTTCTGAAGATACTGGGGGCCGATTTCCAGGTGATACTGAAGGCCACGCTCAAGGAATTCGGCTGGCTGGGCGCGGGCGCTGCGGTGCTGGGATCGGTGCTCGGACTGCTTGCGTCCTTCATTATCGGTAAAGTGATATTCAAAGGTCTTTGGCAGCCCTCGCTGATGGTGCCGATTGCGGTGACGCTGGCCCTGGTTGCTGTCTGTCTGCTCACGAGTTATATTGCGACACAGCGAATTTTAGGCGAAAAACCTGTACTATATGTCGAGGATTAATCGTCTTCGGAGGACATGCCCATGCAGGAGCTGGCGGAATCGTTTATTCGTGACGGTTTTGTGCAAATCGAAAACGCCTTCCCCCTTGCCCTGGCTGAAGCCGTTCGGAAAATCATCTGGCGTGATACCGGCTGCACGCCGGATCCGGCCACCTGGAAAGCTCCAGTCATCCGCCTTGGTGAATATACTCAGGAGCCTTTCATCCAGGCTGCCAACACTCCGATTCTGCATCAGGCCTTTGATCAATTGGTCGGCAAAGGACGCTGGGCTCCTCGGATGAGCCTTGGGTCCTTTCCGGTTCGCTTTCCGCATAGCGAGGCTCCTCAGGATGATGGCTGGCATGTTGATGCCAGTTTTCCTGGCCCCAATCCCAACGATTACATGGCCTGGCGCATCAACGTGCATTCGCAGGGACGTGCGCTGCTGATGCTTTTTCTCTTCAGCGATGTCAGTGACAACGATGCCCCGACCCGCATTCGCGTGGGTTCGCATCTGGACGTAGCCCGCATTCTGGAACCGTTCGGAGCCGACGGCCTCGCGTTTCTGAAACTCGCGCAACGCGCCGAACACACAAGCCACTGCAAAGAAGTCCTGGCCACCGGACCGGCCGGCACCGTCTACCTTTGTCATCCCTTTCTCGTTCACGCCGCCCAGGGTCATCGCGGCCACGTTCCCCGCATCATGGCCCAGCCGCCTCTGTTCGCCAAGGAACCGATCACCATCGTAAGACCAGATGGAAATTACTCGCCGGTGGAGCGGGCCATTCGGGAGGCTTTAGCATCTGTATGAAATCAAACATTATTAAACTTAATAATTTAAGTTATTTATACTTATTGCTTTAAGTTTTGATTGAATTCATCCGACAAGTCCTGTAAAGAAAGGCAGGATTTGGAGCTTGCGATGTCAAACAATAATCCAGATAAATTTGATCCTCCCAAGCATGAAGAAATTCTTCGTGTTCTGGGCAAAGCATTTTGGAGCATTGTGGAACACTATGCTTTGAATCAACGCGAGCAAGCTATTCTTCTTGGGATCAAAGAAAACCGACAGCGCCTGAATACTTTAAAAAAGGAAGTCCAGATACCGGACGATCCCGATAAAATTCTTCGCGTGGCGCATCTCGTCGGGATTCACAAAAACCTTCGCATTCTTTTTCCGCAGAACCGTGTCGTGGCTTATGGCTGGTTTAAAACCAAAAGGGACCTCTTTGATGGTCTTTCAGCCATGGAGTACATTGCTGAAGACCCCATGAATTCACTGCCGCGCCTGTTTTCTGTAAGGCGCCTGCTCGACCAGTTGCGGGTGGCGGGTTAATGGTCCTACAGATCCCTGAAATTGAAGTTATATCAGGTGAAAAGCACTTCGAAGCCTATCGTAATATAGCGACCTGTGATCCTACCCAAGCCCTCTACGATGACCTCGTCGATGAGGATGAAGCGGCCTTGCTGGAATATATTGAAAACCGGTCGAGCGGCATTGATCACCGGCAACCGCATCACACCCGCTTCGAACAGTATGGCCGCATTGAAGACAGCCTCCTGTGTTTTGATGAAAAGTTCTGGAGATGGGGAAGATACAGTGACGGGACCTTTGGCGTGTGGTACGGCGCTCTGGAAGAGGAGACATCCATTCAGGAAACGCTTTATCATCGCCCTGAAATTGACCGAAATGACTTTCTCAATACCAAAGATCCTATTATTCAGGCGCGCCGGATGTTCAAGGCAGACCTCACCGCCATGCGGCACGCGAATCTTCTGCCTCTTCAGTCTCGCCATCCTATGATGCTGCATCCTACAGATTACAGCTTTTGTCAGACTCTAGGCCGAACTCTCAAGCAAAAGGCCCTGGACATGTTTCTCGTGCCTTCTGTCCGCAAAGTTGGTGGAACCTGTATTCCTGTTCTGAACGCGAACATTATCCACGATCGCCCAGTCCGAACCTACTTCTTTATCTTTCCACTCGATGGATCCCAACCTATAGTCACGCAAAGGCAGTTCTGAAAGTCTGTCCTGACTTCTGGAGCTCGGGCCGGGCATCAAGTTCGCGGCTCACGCCGCCCGACGCACGATGCTCAAACTGACAGAAGGACCTTCACGCATCGCATGGACCGCATTCACGGCCAGCAGCAGAAGAATGCAGGCTCCCATCTGATGAAGGGAGCCGAGCGCGACCGGAACCATATAGAGCAGCGTGAAGACACCAAGAGTGAACTGCACCATGACCATGACGAGAAGAGCCTGAAAACTCCACCTTTGCCGCGGCGTCAGCTGAGTTTCCTTCCGACTCACAAGGAAAAGGCCGACCGCACTGAAAAGGACCAGCCATCCCAGGCAGCGGTGCACGAACTGAATAGTGACCGGATTTTCCAGAAAATCCAGGATCGGCCCCATCGAACCGATGCCCTGGGGAATCCAAAGGCCATTCATCGTGGGGAAGGTGTTATACATATGCCCCGCATGCAGACCGGCGGTGAGCGCTCCATAGAAAATTTGCAGCGTGACAAGACACAGAAAAGCCACGCTCAGAGGCTTCAGGCGCGAAGCGCTCCAGTAACGGCGCAAAGGTGCGCGCAGGTCCATGGCCACCCAATAAAGAAAGCACATCAAAAACAGAGCCAAAAGAAGATGCGCGGCCAAACGGAAGTGACTCACGCTGGGGCGTTCGACCAGCCCTGACTTCACCATATACCAGCCTAAAAAGCCCTGGGCGCCGCCAAGCACCAGCGCAGTGCCGAGCTTGAAGGCCAAAGTACCCCGCACCTTTCTCTGCAAAGCGAAGATCAGCAGGGGAACAGCAAAGACAAATCCAATCAGCCGTCCAAGCAAACGGTGGCCGTATTCCCACCAGAAGATGAACTTGAACTCGTGCATGTCCATGTCCTGGTTCACTTTCTGATACTGCGGATACTGCTTATACTTCTCGAATTCCGCGTGCCAGGCCTCATCGGTGAGGGGCGGCAAAACGCCGCTAATAGGCTTCCACTCTACGATCGAAAGACCGGAACGCGTCAAACGTGTAAGGCCGCCTACGGCAACCATCGAAAAAACCAGAAAAGCGGTGATCAAAAGCCAGATACGAATGCCTGTATTCTCTTGTGTTTGAGCCATCGGGGATCTCCTGAGGCAAGCCATCACTGGGGAGCTTCATCCATACTCCGAGAGGGCATCCCCTGTCAATTGATGGCATCCCGGCTTAAGAGGCGGGGGGCGGAAGATTTTTGTCCTGACTCACGAGACGCGGGTCAGAAGGTCTTTGTCGCGATAGCTCATGCCGCTCTGATCCCTCACCATCTCCTTCAGGAAGCGGCGGAAGATCACACCGGCGAGGCAGCGGTGGAAGTGCTTTTCATCGAACGAGGGCGGAACGAAGAGGATATTTTCAGGAAGAATGGCCGAACCATTCAAAGTGTCGATGTCGAGTTCCTCTTCCGGGAAAAGCACCACACCGTCTTTTTTCCGATCGCTTTCTTCGCGGGAATCAACGTAGGCCTTCACCATGGCACTATCGAGGAGCACAAGACAGGCCGAGCCTTTCAGCTCCTGGGCCTTGCTCTCTTCGAAGGGATAAGTATAGGACTTGAAAACCCAGCCGCCCATGACCTTGTCAAAGAAATTGGTGATCTGCGTCTGCAGATTTTCCAGGCGGTTCGTATAGATCAGCACCTTGAATTCATACTGGGCAAAGCGCACGGGAATATTCGAAGGAATGTTGATCTCAAGCTGCTGCGGCTGCCGCATGTAAAGCGAGCCACCGTTCTTCCGCAGCATCGAACCCGCGGCTTCCATCGCCTTGCTATCCTTTTCAAAGGACCAGCCTCGTGGGATGCTATCCCCCTGCACGGTGGCTTTCAAACGATAGAAGACATAGCTATCCACGCGCCGGCGCCCCATGTGCTCTTCCACCGCGAAGTGAATGCGGCAACCAGCCGGACAGCGCTGATACATTTCCGTGAGGATCACGCGCAGGACTTCAATCAGGCTCATTTTGTCGGTAAAAATAGTAATACGATCCAGTTCGTTATAATCAAAGACAAAACGCTCCTGGGCATAATGCAGATAATCGCGCTGCACTTCGTCCAGCACATCATGCAGGTCGTGAATGCCCAGCGGCGAGATGAAATCCTCGGACGCCGCAGGAATCCAAACGGAAATCGTCGTGCCCTGGCCTTTGGCAAAGGTCAATGACAAGGTCCCGCTGAGGCCCTGGACATAGTCACGAACCACATCCATACCCAAACCACGCCCGGATATTTCCGTGACGGCCGAGGCCGTGGACACGCCGGCATGGAAGAGGAGAGGAATCACTTCTTTTTCCGACATGCGCTCGGCCTGCTCGCCGCTCACAATATTCATTTCGATGGCTTTGGCTTTGATCTTCTCCAGATCCAGTCCACGGCCATCATCCGAGATTTCGATATTGACCATTCCATCCTGCTCTTTGGTGCGCAGGCGAATCAAACCGCCCCTCGCTTTACCCGCCGCAACACGTTCGTCCGGCATTTCAATGCCGTGATCCACCGAATTGCGGAGGCAATGCAGAAGGATATCATTGATGCGGGCCAGCGTGCTCGAATCGAAGTGATGGTATTCCAGGTCGGTTTCAATCTCCTGAACTTCCTTGCCCATGGATGCGGCGACTTCCTGCAGCATCTGATTGTAGCCACGCAGGTATTCACGCAGCGAGGCCTTGTCGAAACTCGAAAGTGCGCGCCCGAATTCCTTCTGAATCAGCTTCAGATGCCGCTGTTCGAATTTGGGATCGCGCAGGATGGAAGCGAACTGATTCATCAGCGAGCGGATCCACTGCACGCGGTATTTCAGATTGAAGGCCGAGCTGCGTTCGCTGGTATTCAGAATTTCCTTGCGCAGACTCGCATAGGAATAAACCTCTTCACTGATCGCCATGATTTTCTGCGTGAGTTCCGCGAGCACGGAGGGCGTGAAGGTCCGCTTGCCCGTGCGTAGTTCTTCTAGATAATGCTCCACGGTATGGGCCACGTCCTGGATCGACGTCAGCTTAAAGAGCTTGGCGTTGGCCTTGATGGTATGCACCGCACGGAACATGCGATTGGCGGTATCGATCGGATTGTCGCCGGCTTTTTCCCGCAGGGATTTCAGATCGTACTTGATATCCTCGAAGAGCTTGCGCGTTTCGCCCATGAACAGTTCGAACAGGGAATCGGACACCTGCAGGAGGGCGAAGAACTTTTCCATGTCCTTTCTCTGCTGCTCGGCCTTGACTTCGCGCTCTTTGATTTCGCTGATATCCTGCATGATCATATGCACGCAGGCGAGCTTGTCATTCTCATAGACGGGGATATAGCTGAGCCTTGCGAAGGCGGTCGGTCCGCGTTTCAACTGGGCTTCCTGAGGCAGACTGAAAGAGGTCGCCGTCCATTGGATTTTATTCATTCCAAAAGCATGGCTAAGCTGAAACTTCAGCATCTGCAGATCATCCTGGCTGAGACGCGTGACCAGTCCGAGCATCTCGATCAGATCCCGGCCATCCAAATCCTCAGCCGTGCTGAGGCTCTTCGGGAAAATCGGGGTCTCAAGACGCAGCTGCAGCTGGGCATCGACCCGGAAGACGGCAAAGCGCATGTTCTCGACCACGAACTTCTGCAATTCCTCGGACATCGTCACAGAAGCTTCAGCTTCCACCTCGGTTTCCGAAGCAGCCACCGCACGATCATACGCTTCCAGTCGACGCTCCCACCAGCGTCTCGCCACCATGACGATCACGCCGAAGCTGAGCAGAAGACCCAGAATGCGGATCACAGCCTCGCCCAGCATGAAAACCCAGATCGCCGAGACGAAAGCATACACGATCAGAGTTCCGGCAACGAAACTCAGACTGCCTGGTGCTTTGATCTCTTGCTGTTCTTTCCTGCTCATGCCCGCCTTTTTCATTCGGAAGGTCCGAATGGGTGTTTCGGCGGGAAAGTACGGGAAGTTAAACCTGAAGCCGGAACCGGCGAATGACGGCAGGACTTACCAGCATGATTGGATTGCGACTATATCCTTATTTTGTTCAGCCACCCAAAGCTCTCTATCGTCGGGCGAAAAGCAGATGAGGCTGCGGCCCTGGGCATCCGTTCCGCCTTCCGCTTCCAAACGATAGTTGGGCTTGGGCTTTGTCAGAGGGAGGCTGCGATAGGCATAACGCGGCGCCGGTGACTTCAGGTCATGACAGCCGTGAATCAGAAAACCGAGTCGCGCGGCTCCTTCAGGCTGCTCACACTGATCCTTGCCTTGGATCGGCGCGCCGTAGAACTGATCGAAACGCGCATACTGCCCCTGCTCGATATGATAGACGTTCTGCAGGGTCTGCATGTAGCTCAGGAGCAGCCGGGCTTCCGCCTGCATGCCGCGAATGGAGAGCTGACGATATCCGACGTAACCCAGTCCACCCAAGGTGCTGATAACCAGGGCAAGGCCAAGACATCCTTGAATGGTGATGCTTCGCAAAGATTCATATCCTCGTAGGGATTCTTTCAGACTTAACATGATTTTATCATAGCCCTAGGATCGGGACTTGACTTTCGCGCCCCTGGCCTCATCTTAGTAAAGGAACTTGGGCTGTCCATTTTTGGGGTTAACTGTGCAAAACTATTATGAAATATTAGGCGTCCCGAAGACGGCTAACGAGGCCGAGATTAAGAAGGCCTATCGGAAACTCGCCATGCAATACCACCCTGACCGGAATCAGGGGGACAAGGCGGCCGAGGAAAAGTTCAAGCAGATCAATGAGGCCTACGCCGTTCTTTCGGATGAGAAAAAGCGCCAGCAGTACGACATGTTTGGTGATCAGCGTTTTCATCAGCAGTACAGCTCGGAAGACATTTTCCGCGGAACGGATTTCGGATCCATTTTCGAGGAAATGGGCCTTGGCGGTCGCGGCAGCTTCTTCTCCAGCTTCTTCGGCGGCGGCGGACCCGGTGGGGGCTTTGGTCGCGGCGGTGGTGGTGGTTTTGGACCTCAAAAAGGTCAGGATGTGGAATATCCCTTGGCCATCGGTTTCATGGAGGCCTACAACGGCGCTGAGCGTCGCGTGAACTTTTCCCTGAGCGATGGCACGCAGCGCGAACTCACGGTGCGTATTCCCAAAGGCGTGAAATCGGGAGCCCGTCTGCGCGTCAGCGGTCGTGGAGCCGCTTCACGGGCCGGAGGTCCCCCAGGCGATCTCTTCATCATCGTGCAAGTCGCTGATCATCCCGACTTCAAACGGGTCGAGGATGATATCGAAGCGCCGCTCAAGCTTAAAGTTTCCGAGGCCTTCCTCGGTTGCAGCAAGATGGTGAACACACCGGAAGGACCCAAGAAAATAAAAGTCCCTGCCGGGGTGAAAGCCGGTACGAAGATTCGTCTCCGTGGCCTGGGCTTCACCGATCAGCAGGGACATCAGCACGATCTTTTCGCTGTCGTGGATTTGGAAATTCCACGCGAACTGTCGCAGGAACAGAAGAAGGCGATCGAGACTCTGGCTGAAGCGGGGCTATAAGAAAGCCCCCGCACAAAGGATCCGTCAGCCCCGTAGGGGGCCAGGCGTCATGCCGCTCCCGGCGTATACCGATCCAGCTCCAAATAAATGGAACCGAAGGTCACTTCCCCTTCCACCCGTAGCATCGGGTGGTTGGGATGATCGGCCGCAATCCACACGAAAAGTTTTCCGCGTTGCTGCAGTTCCTTGCCCAGGTAGGTCTTCACGTTCAGTTTATAAGCCTTATGCGTTCCAAAAGCGGTCTTCACTTCTTCCAGGGCGACGGGCGTGGCTTCGAGCCACCAGTTTTTTTCTGAAGTGTAAACGAGAACGCGTTCAGTCTTATTCAGCTGGTAATTGAAAGTCCGAAGCTTGTAAACAGCGCCCAGAGCATCATCCGCGGATGGCTGCAGGAAATGCTCTTCGGTTTTCTCGCGCTTTTTCTTGTGATCGACCATGCGTTCAGTCACGCGGCAATTCACATGATCGAAATCGAGCCATTTTTCAGCGTGATAACGTCGGACGAAGGGTTTTTCCTCGTTCTGGCTGATGTAGAATTTCGTCACACCAAAATCCCAGGGACGCGAGAACGCCTGCATTTTATCGTGCCCGGCGAAGATCATCTTGTACCAATCACCCGTGTAAGCCTCAGCAGCAAACACACGATGCCAGCGAGCTTCCTCCACCACGGCTCCATTTTTTCGAGCCACCGGCATGGTGTGTTTGGTCGGCGGCTGTACGCGCAGAAAACCATAGCCCACGTGGACCTTCACGAGTCCATATTTCAGAATATAACGGGCCTCCTCTCCTGGCTGGAATGGCATACCTTTGTAGGTATCCGAACGAGGAAGATTCGGCGCGGGCTCTGGCTCAGGACAGGCTTCGCCATTGGGACCAGTCAGCGGAGCATCCGCTGGTTTGGCATCGGAAGCCGGTGCTGGAGTTGGTGTGGCGGGAGCGGCTCCAGACGGCGCGACCGTCCAATCAGTCCGGGCAGGCGGCAATTCTTCGGCTTTTCCTTTGTCACTGGGCTTGGCTTTGGTCGTCTTGGCGGCATCTGGTGATGTCTCTGCTGCTTTGTTCGCAGGAGAGGCAGTTTCAGCAGGGAAAGCGACGCCGGGACGGCCGAGAGAGAGCGTTAAGACAAGATAGTATGAACATCGCAAGTGGCTAGTGGCTATCGTCATCCCATGTTCCTGTAGGCTGCTGCGCCAGGGGATTCTGGTCGCAGCCCTCATCTTAGCGTGCTTTCATTGACTTTTATAGACCCGCGTGATAACGATTCAAGCTCTGAGCAAAAAAATATGTCCGATGGGCGGACAATATTAGGAGTTAACCACATTTATGCAATTACACGAATCCAAGCTTGCAGGTATCGGCAACATCCGCTGGGAGGATGAAGATACCGGTTTCGACCATCAAAAGGGCGAAAGCCAAGAATTCGCCAATATGCTGAATTCTGAAGGCAGTGGCGAAGTGAAAGAAGGCTCGATTGTTCGCGGCCGCGTCGTTCGTTTTACCGACGACTCCGTGATCGTTGATATCGGCCACAAATCCGAAGGCGAAATCCCCAAGTCGGAATTCCTGCAGCCGGATGGTACGCTTTCCGTTGCGGAAGGCGACGTCGTGGAAGTCTACCTCGACTCCTTCGAAGACAATGATGGCGAAATGGTTCTGAGCCGCGAACGTGCTGAAATGTTCCGCGCCTGGGATCGCATTTCTGACGCTTATGAGAAGAGTGAAATCGTCGAAGGTCGCGTGATCGCCCGCGTTAAGGGTGGTCTGTCGGTCGATATCGGCGTGAAAGCTTTCTTGCCTGGTTCGCAAGTCGACCTGCGCCCTGTGCGCAACCTCGACAAGCTGATCGGTGCCAAGCTGCAATTCAAGATCATCAAGTTCAACAAAAAACGCGGCAACATCGTTTTGAGCCGTCGCGTCCTTTTGGAACAAGATCGCGAGAAGCTGCGTAGCGAAACTCTGTCGCACCTGAAAGAGAACGCTGTTCTCAAGGGTATCGTGAAGAATATCACCGATTACGGTGCCTTCATCGATCTCGGCGGCATCGACGGCCTTCTCCACATCACCGATATGTCCTGGGGCCGGATCAACCATCCTTCCCAGATGTTCGAAGTGGGTCAGGAAATCGAAGTCAAGGTTCTGTCGTACGACGAAGCGCGTCAACGCGTTTCCTTGGGCTACAAGCAACTGCAGAACGACCCCTGGCTTACTGTGGCTGAGCGCTACACCGTCGGCTCGCGCGCTAAAGGAACTGTTGTCAGCTTGACTGATTACGGCGCCTTTGTCGAAATGGAGCAAGGCGTTGAAGGCTTGATCCACATCAGCGAAATGAGCTGGAGCAAGCGCATCAAGCATCCTTCCAAGGTTGTTCAGGTTGGTGACGAAGTTGAAGTGGTCATCCTGGCCATGGACACTGAAAACCGCCGCATCAGCCTCGGCATGAAGCAGATCGAGCCCAACCCATGGGATATCGTGAAAGAAAAATATCAGGAAGGTGACGTCATCCGCGGCAAAATCCGCAACATCACTGACTTCGGTATCTTCGTTGGTATCGAAGACGGTATCGACGGCCTTATCCACATCTCCGACATCTCCTGGACCGAGCGGATCAACCACCCTGGTGATCTCTTCAAGAAAGGTGATGAAGTGGAAGCCAAGATTCTGCAAATCGACGCAGAAAACGAGCGCTTCTCCCTCGGTATCAAACAACTCGGCGATGACCCCTGGGTCAAAGCTTCGCGCGAATTCCAAGCCGGTACCAAAGGCAAAGGCCGCGTGACCAAGGTTGTTGATTTCGGTGCTTTCGTTGAACTCTCCCCAGGCGTCGAAGGTATGATCCATATCTCCGAACTGTCCGATGAGAACGTCACGAAAGTGGAAGATGTTGTGAAAGAAGGCGACACCGTTGAGTTCGTCGTTCTTTCGAGCGACAGCGAAGAGCGCAAGTTCTCGCTTTCTCGCAAAGCCCTGCTCCGTCAGCTGCAAGGCGACGAGCTTCGTCAGTACATCAGCAACGTTGAACCTAAAACAGGTTTGGCTGATGCGTTCGCGAAGGCCAAAGCGGCTAAAGAGCAAGAGAAGTGATTGCAAGGCCATCGGCTCGACCTCCGGTCGTGACGGTGGTTTCGAAGGATCGCCGGCCCTGACCCGAATGCGGGTCGTGACGGTGGTTTCGAAGGATCACCGGCCTTGACCCGAATGCGGGTCGTGACGGTGGTTCCGTAAACTGCCCGGCCTCACCGAAAGGAGGGGCCTTGGGCAGCCAAACTTCCAGGCTTGAGTTACGCAATATCGGGCCACGAGCAGCCCTTGATAGCTAGAACGGGCCCAGTTACAATCAACTGGCCCGTTTTTTCTTTGTGTCCATCGGGAGTATCCAGGTATGAGTTATCTGCGCCGCCTGATCAGCTTTATCGTGGTCTTGATGTTCCTGGGATACGGCGGATACTTTGGTTTTCTGAACATGGATAAGGTCTATGTCAATGTTCCCTATTTTGGGGAATATCGTGTGGCCGGTTTCCTGGCTTTCCTGGCGTCATTTATCCTCGGTGCTCTTTTTGCTGCAGTCTTCTTCGGATACGATTTCTTCCGGAAAACTTTTGAAGTCCACAAAAGCCGGCGTGCTCTATCCCGTGCCCATCAGGAGCCCCATCGTCGTGTCAGCCGCTTTTTGGAAGAAGACAACGAAACCACTCCCCGACGCGAGCCCTCGCTCTGAGTCCACATCCCTCATAGGGTTTTCACCAGAGCCTTGCTATATATCCTGGCGGCAGCCTTGTGTGGCTGTCCTATTCCTTTTTCAGGAGGTTTCCTGACTTGAGCCTATCCCTTGCCCGTGAAATCGCCTATGACGCCTTTGTCGCCGTCATGGAGCACCGCAAAAAGCCGGAAAAAATTCTGGCCGAGATGTATGCGCAGCATGAAAGCAAACTGAAGCGCCTCGATCGCAACTTCATCAAAGAAATCCTCTACGGCAGTCTGCGCTGGAATTCCAAGCTCTACTGGATTCTTCAGAATACCTCCAAGCGCGACCTGGAAAAATCGAGCCCCGAGATTCGTGCGGCCCTCGTCTGCGGCACCTATCAGATCTATTACATGGACCGCGTGCCCGATCGCGCCGCCGTCAATGAAAGCGTTGAATACATCCGCAAGAAAGGTCAGCACAACGCCTGTACCTTTGTGAACGGCATTTTGCGGCAGATCGCCCGCCGCGCCGAATATTTCGCCAAGCCGGATAAAGTCGCCAAGCCGCGTGAGTACCTCGCTCTGCAGTTTGCCCATCCGCAGTGGCTCGTCGATCGCTGGTACAAGCGTTTCCGTTTTGAACGCATGGAGCAGATGCTGTCGGCCAACAATCAGCCGCCGCCTGTGACGGTTCGCATCAATGCCTTGAAAACCCCGGTCGAAAATGCAGCCATTCTTCAGGACAATCTTCTGCGTGAAGAAAAAATGAAGAGCGACCGCCGCCCCCTTCGTTCCGCCCTGCACCTCGATCATTCGCCGGATACCGGGATGGAGAGCCTCTTCGGACGTGGCTTTTACACGATCCAGGATGAAGCCTCGCAGCTGATCGGTTACCTCGTGGCCCCGAAAGAGGGCGAGGTCCTGGCCGATGCCTGTGCAGGACCCGGCGGGAAACTCTCCCATGTCTATGAACTCGGGGCGGAAAAAATTCGCCTGCTCGCTGTGGAAAAGGATAAGGATCAATACAACCGCGCGCGCGACACCATGCATCGCCTGGGTCATGAGAAGGTCGAGTGGATCCATGAAGATTTCCTGACTTGGAAACCCGAGGCAAAACTCGACAAAATCCTTCTGGATGCGCCCTGTTCCGGCCTCGGCGTCCTGCGTCGCCACCCCGAAGGCAAGTGGCAGAAGAAGGCCGAGATCGTCGCGCCCCTGGCCGAGCAGCAGTGGAAGATGATCCAGCATGCCCTGGAGCTTTTGAAGCCAGGGGGTGAACTGATCTATTCCGTGTGTTCGTTTGAAAGCGAAGAGACAGAGGAGCATCTGCAGAGACTCGTGGACCAGTTCAGTGATAAGATGGAGGTTGTGTCCCCTGTCTCACGTTTGCCGGATTACTACAAGAAATATGTGACGCGTGAGAACCTCTTTGCGGTTTACGCGGGTAATCAGGACGATATGGACGGGTTCGGGGCTTTCATCATCCGCAAAAAATAACAACGGATGGACATCATGCGTCTTCTGCTGCCAGCTTGCATCGCCCTCGCTGCTCTAACACAGTCGGGCTTTTCTGCTACCGAAGAATCAATCTATGCACCACAAGCCCCGGTACCTGTTCCGGGGTTTGCCCTCAAAAATACTGCAAACTTTGATGAATTACGTCATAATGTTTTGGAGCTGATAGGTTCCAGCAAAAGACGCATCTGGTTGATCACGGACTATCTTACCGATGGTGATGTGGTTTCCGCGCTGTTTTTGGCAAAATACCGAAAGGTTGACGTCAAAGTGTTTTTAGGCCGCCCCAAACAGAATCAATATCTCTCGCGCCTCAGTTATCTGAAGCAGCAGAATATTCCTGTTTTCACGCGTCCCGAGCATGGCTTCGTCGCGCCGACCCTGGTGTTTGTGGATCAGAAGCTTTACACGATCAATCGTGACCTCAACTCGCTCGCCCGCATCGGACAAGCGCAGATCGCGCAAGCCTCGCCCGCTGATGTGAAAAATTTCGTCAGCTGGTTCCGCGATGCCCTGGAATATCCAGAAGCCGCCGTCGTACGTCCCGAGATTCAGGTCGGTCGTTCTCGGAATCGTCCTGCGGATAGCCGTCGTGCTTCGCCTGCTCCTCAGGATACTCCGGTTTCCCGCTACGACGGCGAGGAAGATGGATCGTATAATTATGATCGTTCGTCTCTTTCCAGGCGTGCTCCGGAAGGTGTTCCGACACAACTTCCCAAGGTTCCTGTTTGGAAAAAGAACGCCGATATTCGGCAGAAGAATCCGCCGATACTTCCCCTTGCACCGAATCCGCCTGTCCCTGCGGAGACTGGCGCCCAGCCTGGACCGACAGCCCCGACTCCGGTTGATGCTGCTCGTCCGGATAATCCCGCACCGACAGGCCAACCCCCGGAGGAGCAGCCGTAATGCGTAAGATCCGTCTTGTGTCCTTCTTCAGTTTTCTGCTTCTGTTCGGCTGCACCAAGATGTGCAGTTCCGGGCGCGAATCCATGACTCCCGAGGAGGTGGTACAGGCGTATTTGGATATTTCGCTCAACATGACAGAAGTGGGTCAGAAGAAAGAGCTGATGAAGCTCACCACAGGCAATCTGAAAAACGCATTGGAAGGCGCATCGGATGATGTCATCAGCTCCGCCTTCATCAAGCAGAACTTTAAACTCGACCGCTATTCGGTGGTCGAGCGTCGCGATCGTACGCCGCGTGAAACGGAAATCACCTTCCAGCTGAGCTATCGGAACCTGGGCCCCGAGAAAACTGTGAAACTGGAAGATGCCCCGCAGACCACCACCGAGAACACGGTATCCGTCGTGAAGCGCGATGGCGCCTGGTATATCGCGGATGTGCTGGGCAAGAAGACTTCGATCGACTTCATCCTTGGGGATGAAATCAAGCCGGCCCCCGGCGGCAGCGATCCAGGTCCTGCAGAGGAAGCTGCTCCCGCTCCGGCGGACGCGACTCCGACCCCTGCAACCCCCTGATTTATTTTACGAATCAAGAGCCGCTCCGGTGATTCCGTGAGCGGCTCTTTCCATTTCCGATTTTTTTTCGTTTTCGCAATCATGGCCCATATCGCCTGGTCTCGGGACTGAAGGCAGCTCATAAGGATTCAGAAGGCAGGACCTGGTTCGAGAGCGCTTTGACTTTGGACGCGGACTGGATCGTTCAAAGCCCCAGCCATCAGGAATACTTTTCCGAGCGTTCGGAATTGCCAAGGTCGGCCGACTGCGCAAAGGGTTCGCCTCTTTGCGACGAAACCTTCCAACGGAAAATCTGTACGGTGGATAGTGATTGCCAGGACCTTGGCGTGAGCTGCAAGGACTTCGCACCCACCATAAAACGCCCTGGTGAATCCGCGAATAGACTCTGTCTTGGCTCTGCCGATGGTCTTGTGGAGCGCGTCTATAACATAATGATCTCGGCCGACGAGCACCTTGACATCACATCCCTTTCCTCGCCCAATGGCCGGTTCCGCGAGGCTATGATCAACGCTTTGGCTTATCTGAGTCACAAGGAAAACGTGCCGACCGTGCGTTTTCTCTATAGTGGTGATAGCAGCACCAGCCTTAACTTTCTCTCGCCAGCCGATAAGACTTTGAAAGCCATTGCTAACGATATTCAAAAACGCGGCGGTCGGAGTGAGGCTTTGCGGATGAACCTTGCATGGCTCTCGAGTCCTCAGCTCAGCTGGAATCATTCCAAGATCATCATTGCCGATCAAAAGCGTGTGCTGAGCGGTGGTCATAACCTTTGGGATGCCGACTATTTGAGCGAAAAGCCCGTCTTTGACCTCAGCATGGAAGTTTACGGCCCCGTGGGCCAGGACACCCAAAAATTCGTTAATACGCTGTGGTCCAAGGTAGGGAAGGGTTTTGCCTCCTATCCTTTCCGCAAAGACCGACTGAATATTGTTCCCAAATCTGATGCCGCATCAGGCCTGCCTGTCATTGGTGTGGGTCGCATGGGATCTTTGGGAAATAATGCGGCGGATGATGCGATCGTGGATCTGATCAAAGCCAGCCGTCAGTCGATTGAGCTTTCGCAGCAGGATCTTTATAGCGCTCTGGGTTTGAAGCCTGCGGCTTCCTGGGCTTTGCCTGCTCTATTGGATGCCATCATGCGTGGGGTGAAGGTGAGCGTTCTTCAATCCAATCCGGGTCCTTTCCTGGGCTATGGCATGGTATCACCCGAAAAAACCTTTCAGAATATGGCCGCTGAATTCATCAAATCCGCCCAGGCGAAACGCTTCCACACTCCGAACGGTGAATCGCTGCAGCAGTATTTCTGTGACAAGGTCGCCTACGCCCCCTTCCGCTTTTCCAAGGACCGAACCAGCTGGTCGGATGGATCGAGCATCAGCAATCACAGCAAGCTGATCATCGTCGATCAGGTGAGTTTCTATATGGGTTCGCAGAATTTCTATCCCGCGAATCTTCAGGAGTTCGGCTATATCGTGAATGATCCAGGCGCGACTGCGGAGCTTTTGGTGCAGTATTGGAATCCCCTTTGGGAAGCCAGCGAGTCCGCGCGCCTGCCCTGCCCATAAAAATAAAAGGGAGGGCACCGAAGTCCCTCCCTTGTGTTTTCCTGGTGTCTTAAGCCTGCTTCAGGATGCCTTAGCCGTCTGCTGCGTTCCCAGGAATTTCACCTGATAGATCACGCGAGTCTTGTCCGTCTTGGCAAAGCTGGGCTTCCGGCCGCGTTTCGACGAGCGGAAGGAATCAGCTTCCTCAAGCACAGATTCGACATCCGAGGTATTGGCCATTTTCGCGACCAGCGTCCGGAAAGAATCGCGGATCGAGGAGTCGCGGACGATCATCGGCACGAGTTCCTTGAAGAAGGGCTCACGCGCGAAGGAAGCCATGGCACCCAGGATCTCGCGCCCCAGTTCGCGGTGATCGACTTCGGCGACCTTCTTCAAAAGAAGGGCCAGATGCTGCAGATAGGTCTTCCGGCAGATACGCGCCTCTTCATCGGGCATGGCCAGAAGATAATGGCTCAAAGCCTGGATGAAGAGCGCAAAACGCTCGGGCTTTTTCAGAAGATAATGCTTCCAGGTTTCCTGCAGGATGGTCTGGGCGTGATCATCAGCTTCCAGGATATGCGGGATATTTTCGAGCAGGAACTGCAGCGCGACCGCTTCCGTCTTCTTATTGAAGAGCAGCGTGAAGAGATGCTCCAGCACCGTATGACCGAAGCGGCCCATGATGCGGTTGAAGCCCACCTTGTTCGCCTTGCCCTTTTCCATGGTACCGAAGTAATGGAGCAGGCTGAGACGGATGCAGTTGTCGTTGCTGTTGCTCACCGACAGAAGATAGGTCGAGATCCGATCGAGAAGGCGCAGCGCAGGGACACCCATTTCACGGGGATTTTCCAGCTGAAACTGCCGCACCATATTGCCGAGTTCACAGATCAGAGCCACCGCGATGGCGAAGATCTCTTCGGAATGCTCGGCATCGGAGACTTCCGCTGTGATCGCCAGCTCAACGAGCGTGGTGCAGGCTTCCAGGCGGTTGGGTTGTTCCAACACTTCCTGAAGGAAGGCCACCAGAATATCCTCGTTCTGACAGTTGGCGAAGATCACCAGAAGACTTTCAATCAAAATTTCTTCGGGCAGGCGGCTTTCCACGCGCTCCGAAAGGCGACCGGCGCAGTAGCGCACGAGTTCTTTGAGCTGGTTATCATCCAGCACTTTCCGCACTTGCTTAAAGTCCTTCCAAACCAGAAGGGCTCCCAGATCCACCAGGTGTTTGGCTTCCTCCAAAGATTCCACCGATTTCCAACTGTTGGAATTTTCCTGGACAACTTCCGACATACCTCTCCCTCACTTCTCGACGTTGGCAAGTGCCTCTAAAATTCTTGCATTACTTTACAAAGCGCCCGCGATCCCCGCGTTTGTTGGCATCGTCCACCAACTGCTGGATGCTGGCCTGGGCCTGGGCTTCAATCTTCGTGAACTTCAGTCCATAGCCCACAGGAAAACGGTTATCCTGATTAAAGCGAATCACGGACGCATCCGCGTTGAACGCTTTGGGAAGTCCATCGCAGCGAACGGATAGCTTCAGGGATTCACCGATTGTGAAGATCTGATCGCCGGTTTCCACAAAGATTCCGCCTACAGAAATATTCACGCCCTGACCTATCGTGAGCTGACCGTTGTTATGCACCACAACGCGACCGCTGATCGAAGCCCGCGGCGCTCCCTCGAGCCTTTTCTCCACCTGCTTTTTATATTCCTCAGGTGCGACGGGAGCAGGACTGTTGGGATTCGGAATCCCGAGGGCTTCATAACCTTCTTCAATGGGTCGCCAATCCTTCCAACCCACCTTGAAAATGTAGCCATCTTTGGCGATCATGTTATTCAGGAACAACTGCGAAACCTGTTGCGTCTCAAAAGGTCCCACCTGCTGTCCATTTTGGTAGAGGTACCAGACCTGTTCGCTCATAGCGACTCCTCAAACACGGGCGGCGCCCGGCCTCCCGGGAACCCTGACAGGACCCCACAGGGAATAACGGTGGGGCCATGAAGGGGGATCGGCATTTTAACCAATGCGCTTTAGACCAAGCTTAAAGTTACAGAAAAACTGATCGGGATTACGAGGACTTAGCATATACCTTTAAGATGGAGTGGGAACATGGTGCCCAGCTGTTTTGCCAAGTTTTACCAAATCGGCTTGATTCTGCTCCTCTTTTCCAGTCCCTGGAAAGGATTCGCGGCCGCCCGCGCAGACTGGAATTGGACCAGGAGTCCGGCGAAAAAAGATTGGCAGATTTTCATGAAAATGAGCGAGGTCGAGCATAACAATCTATGGAGCACGCTCAGAAAGAAGGGCCTGGCCTTTGAAAACCTCAGCTGGGAATGGCGAACGGGTTGGGTTCAGGTTTGCACACGCAGGTCCTCGAAGCTCTGTGGGCATATTCTGCAGTGGGGGCTCTTCGATCGCGCTCTGGTCGTCCGCGCGGAATCAGCCAGCGCGATGGGTGAACGCTTTTCAGGCACAGCCCATGCTCCCGCCCTCAGGCTCCTGGCGACGGCCTATGCCGTGCAGCAGAACAAAAAAGGCAAGGACCCGCTCTACGTGCAATTCCGTATTCTGCATGCCATCCAACAGATTGGTGGCACGGAAAGCCGGACACTCGGCCACAAACTGGCCCACACCTCCCCTGCCACCGCGCGCTACTGGACCCGGCTCGCCATGCGATAATGGCTAGAATGAAAGGAAGGTCCCTGAAGGTGTTGACCTCTGGGGCGACAATGGATACTATGCGGGCTCCAACGGTCGCGTAGCTCAGTTGGATAGAGCACAGGATTTAATAGCCGGGCAATAGCCCAAAATAGGACTCTCGTCATCGAAAGATCACGAGCTGCTCACCTCAAATTCGGGGAACCCTTTGGAACTCAGTTCCGTGGCAATCCCGAGCCAAGCCTTGGCAACAAGGAAGGTGTAGAGACTAGACGGGGTGCACCTAAGTCTTCGGATACGGTGAAGGTATAGTCCAGACCACGAACCCTTCGGGGGCGGCGAAAGTCGAAGTGTGTACGCTAATCCTGTGGTCCCAGGTTCGAATCCTGGCGCGATCGCTCCCTAACCTACTTAAATCATTACAAGATCTGACAAGCTTCTCTTTCCTCACGTACATTTCAGGCTCTCCCCGAATCGTAGTGGGTCCGACCCTGAATCTCTCTACCGGCACATATTTAAAACCCTGAGTCGATAATTTTTGAAACGCCTATATCCGTAAGCGCTTCTCTGGCAAAGCTTTGCCTTTCTGTTGAAGCCTTCAA
>NZ_DASTAT010000122.1 GCF_035712445.1 Oligoflexus sp.
TGCAGCATGGCGAACTTCTGCTCTGCGGTGAAAGCTCGTCTCGGTCGTTTGCCGGTCGTCGTCATTTTCGAATCCCCCTGGGCTATTATTATAGCGCATTAAAGAATTCGATTTCGTACGAGTATCAGAAACGCAACTCATTAAATGATCCTGGTGATTTGCCTGTCACTTTTTTTTCACAGCCGATGATCTTGAGGCACGCACAAACCGTGTTCGATCGGTTTGCATCCCATCCGCTTCCACATTGAAACCCTTGCCCCATGCGGACGGAATATCCTGGAACGGGCCTTGCTGAAAACCAAACAAGTCGGAATCAACAAAAGGAGCCTGTTGTGCGTTACCTGCTCATGTCTGCTCTCGCCTGTCTTGTTTTAGAGTCAAGTCCCGTCATGGCCCACGGCGCCCAAACCATCGGCTTTCAAGCCGGCCGTGATATGGCTGCGCGTCTTTGGGATGCGAAATATCAAAAGGACTGCTACCGTTCGGATCGTTATTTCGCCGAACTTTCGAACATGGAACGCGGACTCTCCAGTTCCAATTATCATCGGGGCTATAAAGAAGGCATGGCGCGCGTGGAGTCGGAAGTCGCCCAACGCTGCCACAGCACGCAGAATGATCATCACGGCGAACCGCAGGGCGAATGTCCCCTAACCGGATTTCAGCATGGTTCGAATCTTGGTATGCAGGTGTGCAACGATACGATCATGAGCAATCGCATGGCCAACACCTGCTTTCAACAGTCGCTGTCGACTTGCTACGACGGACTTAAGCAGTATGTTCGCAATTACTGTCGTGACAAAGCCTACGGATCAGCTTACCGAAACGCTGAACTGCAATGTCAGCAGGCTTTTGCTCGCCGCTGATCACGCGCTTCCTTATCGAAACGGACGATGTTCCCTGCAGCTCAATCTGCTGCAGGGATCTTTTTTTTCTGCCGTTTTATGCAGCGCACACTGTATCGGAACGAGGCCTACCGAACTATTGAAGAGTTTTCAATCAGCGGAACGCACGGAACAACGCACACTGGATTTTGCATAGCAAAGGAGAAGATGTATGCGAATAGTTTGTGCGCTCCTTATGGGAGTGGCGTCCGGCCTGGCTCAGGCTGGTCCGGTCGAGATCGTGAGCCGTGCGGTGGGACTTGAGGATGTGGATAGCCACGCGCTGCTCGTGACCGATCAATTCTTTCTAAAAAGGGCGGACGAGGCTCGGGACCAGGATTTTAAAGACCTTTACTATCTGAATCTGGAAGACTCGCGCTACGATCGTTTCACGCTGGAGCGCTTCGGTCGCGTGACGGCGTTCGTACCCGAGGTGCTGGCCGTTTTGGAAATTCCACCCGGGAATCTGGAGCAGGCCGCAGCTGAACTTCATGAAGAACGCTGGTCCTGTGGGCAGCTTATGCGGCTCTTTGGGGATGAAGTCCCTGTGAACTTTCAGGCGAAAAGCGCAACACCCGTGATCGCTCTCGCCGAAAACGTCAGCGCCCTTCCTTCGATTCATGAAACAGTGAGCCCCGCCGCGATTCAAAAAACCGTGCAGGCGATGGTGGACCTCGGCACCCGCTATGGACGCAGCACCAAGGCCGGCGGCGTCACCGACCTTTTGCAGAAGCTTTACCAGGAGCTGGCCGCGGATCGCAAAGACATCACCATCGAGAGGGTCGCGCACAGCGGTTACAATCAACCGAGCCTCGTCGTCCGCATCCAGGGCCAGAAGTTCCCCGATGAAATCATCGTGCTCGGCAGCCACATAGATAGCATCGCCCGTGGCTCGGACATCGCACCGGGCGCTGATGATAACGCCAGCGGCACAGCTTCGCATCTTGAAGTCTTCCGCAATATCATCACGCACAATCTCCGTTTTGATCGGACCGTTGAGATTCACGGTTACGCTCTGGAAGAGCTGGGTTTGATCGGCAGTCAGGACATTGCCAAACGTTATGTGAATGGCGGCAAAAAAGTCGTGGCCATGATGCAGAACGATATGAACATGTTCAAAGGCGCGAAGGAGGATATGGTGTGGCTCGTGACCAACGACAGCGACCCGCAGCTGACGAGCGCCATGGAAGGTCTTTTATCGGCCTATCAAACGGTGAAGGTCGACAAGAACCGTTTGACCGCCGGCACCAGCGATCACAGGTCCTGGAATCGGCAGGGCATACCCGTGGTCTTTCCCACGGAAAATCCGACCAACTACAATCGCAAGATCCATACGCCCGATGATGTGATTGCCAACTCGGGAGCTTTCACGCAGTCCGCTGAATTCGTGAAACTCTCGCTCAGTTTCCTCGCCCATTATGCCGGCCTCGTAGCCGCGCTCTGAGCCTCGCGCAACCTGTGTTTCCCACGAAACACAGGTATGCAAACCTAAGCAATCAAGCTGAGTTGACAATTCCTTGCCGTCCGGCTAAAGCTGGGGGAATTCATAGTTTTATAAACCTGACTTGTGAATTCGCCAAGCGTGAAGGAACAGGTGCTTGAGGAGACCCCCGTGATGCGTTGCATGCCGTCTCTTGCCAGTCTGGTGCTCGGGCTGGGCCTAATTTCTCCAGGGGCGAGTGCCCTGCTGGCCGGGCCAGCGCTACTGAAGCAATCCGAAGCGGAGCTGCGGAAAAAGCAGGTTGCCGATGTGAGCTACGCCCTGGACCTGGATCTGCCCGAGACGGACACGCCTTTTCAGGGAACGGTCCGCATCCGTTTCAGCTTCACCCCGCAGAATCAGCCTTTGCGCGTCGATTTTGCCAAGGGCAAAGTGGAGACAGTCAAGGTCAATGGCAAGGCGGTGACGTTTGAAGCCGATGATATGGCGCTGCGTTTGAATGAAAACGTGCTCCAGGCCAACGCGAAGAACGAGCTGGAGATTCGCTACGAGCATCCCTACAGCAAAGACGGCAACGGCCTTTACTGGTTCAAAGACCCGGTGGATCAGCAGGTTTATACCTACACGCATTTCGAACCCTATGCCGCGAACATGCTGTTCCCCAGCTTCGATCAGCCGGATCTGAAGGCGAGCTATCAGCTGAAGGTGAAAGCACCGAAGAGCTGGACCGTGGTCTCGACCACGCGTGAAAGCAAGGTGACAGCGGATGGCGAGAAAAACGTGTGGGAATTTCCCGAGACGCTGAAATTCTCCACCTACCTTTTCTCGCTGCATGCCGGACCTTATCGCGTTTGGGAGGATAAGGCCTTCCGCTATCCCCTCCGCATCATGTCCCGTCAGTCGCTGGCGCAGTATATGCCGGTGGATCAGTGGTTCAAGGCCACCCGGCATGGTTTTGATTTCCTCGATAAGTACATGGGCTATGCCTATCCTTTCGGCAAATACGATCAGGTCGTGGTGCCTGATTTCAATGCAGGCGCGATGGAAAATGTTGCGGCCGTGACCTTCTCGGAGCGGTTCCTGGTTCGCGGTAAGCGGACGGAAGCGGATGAGCAGGGCCTTGCCGGCACCATCCAGCATGAGATGGCTCATATGTGGTCGGGGAATCTTGTGACCATGGAATGGTGGAATGACCTTTGGCTGAATGAAAGCTTTGCGACCTACGCCGCGACGCTGACCATGGCCGCAGATCCTCGTTTTCCCAGCACCTGGATCGGTTTTCATCGCAGCAAAACCGGAGCCTATTATCAGGACCAGCTCGTGACCACGCATCCGATCGTGGCGGATGTTCCCGATACGATGTCGACCAATTTCGATGGCATCACCTATGGCAAGGGCGCTTCGTTCCTGAAGCAGCTGCATTTTTTGGTCGGTGAAAAAGCCTTTCAAAAAGGTCTTCAGATTTATTTTAATCAGCATGCATTCAGCAATACCGAGGTCAATGATTTCATTGCCGCCATGGAAAAAGCCACGGGCCGGAGTCTTCAGACCTTTGCCAAGGAATGGCTGACGACGGCGGGTGTGAATACCTTGGCTGTCGATTTCACCTGCAGCAAAGGGAAGATCGATCAGTTCCAGCTGAAGCAATCGGCAATTCCCGAGCAACCGACTTTGCGTGAACATAAAACCGAGGTGGTCCTTTACAAGTGGAAGAAAAAGCGCTTTGAACTGATCAAGGAAGCGGCTGTCGGTTATCAATCACCCGTGACGACCTGGAAGGAAGCCAAGGGTCTGGCCTGTCCTGATCTGGTGTTCCCGAACCAGAATGATCATGATTACGTGAAGGTCGTGCTGGATCCTGTCAGCTACAAGAATGCTGCCGCGCATCTGCAGGCGATTCAAAGCCCGATGCAGCGCATCATGGTTTGGAATGCGATTTCGGATATGATTCTGACCACGGATATTTCGCTGAAGGATTACACCCGTTTTGTGGTGCAGCAGCTGCCCTTGGAAAAGGATTATGAAGTGCTGCGGGCTATCGACGGCAAGGTCGGTCGTGATCTTCTCGGTTATGTGGAATGGATTCCTGAAAAAACTGTGAAGCAGGAGATCCTGAATGAGCTGATCCAGGCTTATGAAGGTACTCTGAAGTCGTCCCTCCCTGCGGATAGCAAAAAAGTTCAGTGGGGAACCTATCGCCAGCTTCTGACCATGGCGGGCCGCACGGATACGCTTCTGAGTCTTTGGAACGGCAAGACTTCGTTCCCCGGTGTTGTGATCGATCAGGATGAGCGCTGGGGACTTTTGGAAGCTTTGAGTGACCTGGGTCATAAAGAGGTTCTGGGCTGGGCCGATGCTGAAAAGCAAAAGGATCCGACCAGCATGGGCCAACGCCGCTACCTTGCGGTAAAAGCCTCCTTCCCCGATTACGATCAGAAGATGAAGATGCTGGAGCCGATCGTCAAAGGCGAGCGGATTTCCGGTGCCGAGCGTTATGCGATCATGGGGAACCTTTTCCCGGCCACGCAGCGCGATCTTCTGAAACGCTACGAGCCGACCTATCGCCAGCAGGTGGACAGCCTCGTGTCGAAGGCTGAGCCCGGTGTGGCCCGCTCTTATGTGATGAGCCTTTTGCCCACGAGCTGCGATAACAGCACTCTGCCTTTGATTGATGAGCTTTTGGCCAGGCCTTACCCTCAGGCGATCAATGATGGGCTGAAGGTGGCGAAGCAGAATAATGAACGCTGCCAGAAGGTGATGATGCGGCTCCTGAGCAGCCGTCAGGGATAGATAGGAACGTTCGCCCGCCGCTGACCTTTTGCCAGACGACAACGTGGAGCCGCCCTTTTTAAAGTGACCAGGATTTTTACACCTGACGCAACCAGGGCGGTGGTGGCGTCAGGTACTATCCTGAAATTCAAAAGCAAAATGCAAGCACGCTTTATGCTCTTATAAGGGGGTGACGGCGCGGGCCGTCTTTATTCCTGACTAGAAAGGTCGCTCCATGCTGTTGAATCTGCTGTTGTCCTCCTGCGTATTGATGCTGTCTCTGGTTGCTTGCGATGAAAAAGACTCAAAAAATCCCGAGGCCCCTCGACCACGGACCGAAATTCCGTTGAACACACAGGCTGAACTTGTCGGGGTGTGGTCGCACTGTAATCCCGCCACTGAAAATACCAGCACCTCTGGTACGTATACATTTACGGCTGAAGGTGGGCTCCTGTTCAAATCAACTGCTTTTCAAGCTTTGGACTGTCAAGGCGAAGGTAAAGAACTCCTTGTCCTTGAGGGGCAGTACCTTGTTGGGCAAAGTAATGCCCTCGATCTGACGTTTGGTAAGGGCAAGGCGCAAACCACCGTTTATCGAGTTTTCTCGGTTCAGGGCAAGCGTCTTTTGATCTCAAACAATGCCGTCGTTGGCAGCACTGCTGAAAATAGAGACTGGGACCTTGGTGGCGAAGCTCTGGTTTTAAATAAACTTGAATTATGAGATCGAGTCTTCGGGTGTCGTGGCTTCGCTGCGACGTCACCCGAAGGGTGAGTTGACGAGCTTAAGGATTCGCCTGAATAATCTTAACCCGCTGCGCATCCCCGCCCACACAATCGAAAAGCTGAGCGCCGGCTCCATCGGCCTTGGAAATAGCTTCGATATCCATACAGCGATTGCTGCTGAGTTCACGGATAAACATAAAACCAGCGTCATCCGACTGCAGCGTGAAAAGGAACGAACCCTTATCCCCGCAAGTCGCCTGCACGACCCTGGTGCCGTTGGCTGTGCCGTTATCCTGAGCCACGAGGCATTTGCCAGTGACGAGGTTTTGTATCCAGTTGCCGCCCGTCCGTTCGATCAGGCGAAATTTTTGAATATTGGAGAAATTGCAGGGCAACTGCCGCAGGCGAGCCCCGTTCTGATCGCTGCTGTTTTCGACCTGCAGGCACTTGGAGCTGTGCTTATACTGAAGGCTGAAACCGAGGAGGTCAGTCTTCAGCTGATCTATGGCTTTCTTGCTTTCCTCTTCGTTCCTTTTCAATTCTTCCTCGGTCGCAGCAATGCGATCATTCGCATCCTTGACCTGAGCTTCCAGCGCACCGACATCCGCGGTCTCGCTTTCGGGGATTTCGTTGCGATTGCTGCGGCAGCCGAGAGCGGCAAAGACCAGGAGGGTGATCCCGATAAGGGCCGGAAAGCTTTGCATAAATTTACTCCCTTTTCTCTCGTGGTTACCGGAGAGTTTTGCAAAGGCGAAGCCAGTTTCATCCTTCGAAAATGATTCGGGGTTGGTCTGTTTGGAGTGCCTAAGAGAAGGGGACCGACCAGATTCCTGACACTGCGTTCAGGGATTCCGAAGACGAGTTCCCTGGGGGGAAAGCTGGCAGGACTGGGGACAGCTGCAAAGCCGCCATCCCCCACACAAGGTTCAGGGTTCAATAGCCAAATCGAGCCAGGAAAGCTCGTGAATCACTGGTATTCAGATCCACATAGGACGCTTCACCGCGGGCGAAAAGTCCGCCGGTGCCGCCGCCGGATGCGACGCCGATGAGTTCGCCCTCACGGAACATGGGACCACCGGAATCACCCTGGCCAGCCGATGCCGCTTCGCCTGTGGCGCCACCGGACTTGTCTTTGACTTCGCCGGTGATGTTGATGAAGCCGTTCGATACGTCCGCGATCTTGTTGCGACCGACGCGTTTCAGATCGTCACCTTTTTTGCCGAAGGTCGACATATCATAGTAACCATAACCTACGATCTCGATGGCTTCGCCTTTGAAAGGGGCCACGCGGCTGATGCGGGCTTCACCGCGAGGGCGTTCGCTTGCGGCCTTGTCTTCCGTTTTCAGGATCGCGAGATCGTAACGATTGTAGCCTTTCTTCGCTTCCCACTGCTTATTGCGATAGACTTCCACGACGCGGGTGATGAGCGCGGTTTTTTTCGGCATCGTGCTGTGATCGGTGACTTCAAAGACCATGATCTCGGCATCGCTGACTTTGCCTTCAGCATCGGATGGACCTTCACCCGTGCAATGCGCGGCGGTGAGGATCGTGTTTTTGCCGATCCAGGTGCCGGTGCAGGTCGAGCCGCCTTTCAGCTGGCCGTTCTGATAAACGCGGCGGTAAAGGTTCACGACCTCGGGGCGATCGCTCTCCTGAATGATTTCCCCGTTGGTGACTTTGAGCTCACTCCGCGGCGCCTCACCACAAGCTGCTAATGCCAAAAGACTGCTAAAGACGGTCAAGGAAATGGATCGCATAATCCCCTCTTAAATTTTTTTGAATGTCGGCGGAAAGTCCTAGACCGTCTTAGCAAAGAATATCTGTCGACAGCAAGTCGGCTCAAAAGCCCTGCTTACGCAGCCAGGTCAAATCAAGTTCGACATCCCGTATGACCCGGGGCGAAATGGTGATGTCGCGATCTTCAAGATAGCTAAAATTATGAAAGTCAAATCGCAGATCATTCATCTTGTGGCAGGATACGCAGGAGGTATTCGGTACGAGCAGCTTTTCGCGATCCCTGACGGCTGGAGTCAGACGGTCGATATCATTGATGCGCAGCATGACGTTCGCGGCCAGCTCTTCGGCATCATTCGATCCGTTCAAAAGATCATAGAGGCTATCATCATCACGGCTCTGGGACCCGCGCATGGAGGGACCAAGGTCCGCCAGCACGCGGCCGTCCACAGGCGAAAGGATGCGGATGGGTTCCGGGATCAAACGGGATTTTTCGGCGCGAAAGGAGAGAAAGACCCACTCATCCAGATGGGCTGGTTCGCGACCTTCCGGCAGCGAGAAGGCGGTCAGGAAACGCAGGTCAGCGGGACTGGTCCAGCGATTCAAAAAGGCACTGAGCCGTTGACCGAAGGCCTTTTGCAGGCTGGAATCCTCCGCTTCTGGACGGATGCCGAAGCCTTCGAAGGCACGCCGGGAGAGCGAGGGATCACGCAGACTCCGCACGGCGGGAAGGAGTTCTTTCAGAACGCGTTCGCGGGCGGCGCGGAATTCCTGGAAGGCCTCCGCTGACAAGGTTTTGCCGCTGGACAAAGTCTGGATGGAAGCCTGGACCCGCGCGGCTTCCGCGGCATTCAGAAAGCGGTCGGGTTCGACCGGATAAAGCGCATGCACGGCGCGATCATCGCCGGCATTTTCCATATAGCGTTCATGCAGACGGATTTTTCTTTGAACGGGCTGCCACACCAGACGAATTTCCGGCCAGCAGTTTTGATCGGCCGCGCGTGGCGTCTGTCCAAGGGGCGCACAGGGCGCGATGCGCAGGGAGATCAGCTGCCAGTCCGTGTAGGGACTCTCATAGTCCAAAGCGGAGCCCACGCTTGTCTGACTGAAACCCTGCGATACAGATTGATACCAGGTCCGCGGGAAGAGGGAGTCGCGCGGAACGTCCCGAAAAGCCATGGGCAGTGCGATCGCCAGATCCTTGGCGGCCAAGGGCTCCTGGGTTTGAGCGCTTAATGTGGGAGCGAGCCAGGACAGGCCGGATATGAGAACGAGACTTTTCCAGGACATACGCGTTTCCTTATGACAGGTCGGATGTAAGTGCCCCGAGTCTGCCGTCCTGTAGACAAATTTTCCAGTGAGAGATAAAGATTTTTGATGAAAACTAGGCGTGGGCCAAATTTTCCGGCATAATAGCTCGTCTTTTTTTATCACTTCAGGATGGATCGCTCTCTATGATGGAACTCCTTAGCTCCCCGGAAGCCTGGCTCAGTCTTGTGACCCTGACGGCCATGGAAATCGTACTTGGTGTCGACAACATCATCTTCATTTCAATCCTGTCGTCGCGTTTGCCTCCGGCTGACCGGGACAAAGGCCGCCGCCTGGGTCTCATGGGTGCTTTCGTGTCGCGGCTCCTTCTGCTTCTGACAATTTCCTGGATCGTGGGTCTGGTGCATCCCCTCTTTGAAGTGGCGGGGCATCCGGTGTCGGGTAAGTCGATTATTCTTTTCTTCGGCGGACTCTTTCTGATCTGGAAGGCGACCAAGGAGATTCACGGGAAGCTTGAGGGCGATGAAGAAGAGCATGATATCAAAGGCACGGTGACCCTTGGGAGCGTTTTGGTGCAGATCGCGCTTCTGGATATCGTCTTCTCGCTGGATTCCGTGATTACAGCGGTGGGCATGAGTCAGCATATTTCGATCATGGTCGCAGCCAATGTGATTGCTTTGGGTGTGATGATCTTTACGAGCAAGGCGATCAGTAACTTCGTGGAACGCCACCCTACGATCAAGATGCTGGCGCTGTCGTTCCTGATCATGATTGGACTCGTGCTGGTGGCGGATGCCGCGGGGCTGCATATTCCGAAGGGCTATATTTACTTTGCGATGGCGTTCAGCGTTGCGGTTGAGATGCTGAACCTCAGGACGGCCAGCAAGAAGAAGAAAAAGGCTGTGAAGGCGAAGTAAAAAAGAAAGGGCCCGGCGGGGGGACTTGCCGGGCCTCTCAATTGTGAAACAGAGGAATTACTTCCACTGAATTAGCGTAACTGGACGGTGTAGTTGTGGCCAAAGTTGTTGTCGATGAAAGTCTGTCCGGCCACTTCATAGGTGAAATAGTAGCTCAGCTCATCCACTTCCCCGCCGATTTCCGGCGCGCCTGACCATACTTCGAAACCTTCGTCATTCGGCATCACGACGCTGCCGCGACCGTAGTTGAAAACCCTCTGATAGCTTAGGTCGGCGGCTTCACTGCTCTTCCAACCATCGTGACTGTAATGAACCCGGACACGCTTGCCGTAGGCGAAGTTCTTGACTGCCGCATGAAAATGCACGGAACCCCGGTTCATCACCTGCGGATTATAAACCGCCATCACCGAACGCTCGCCATAGAGCACAGGGCCCGAACCCTGACGCAAAAGAAGGCTGCTGCGATCGGAGGCACTGTCGTCGGCTTCCGTATAGTCCACCTGAGCCTTGAAGTTGCCAGGACCAAGGTTGGCGTAAGCCTCCCAGATCTCATTGCCCGCATCCGCTGGACCCACGTAACGAGCCACGACGCGGCTCGGAGAACCGTCTTCCTTTTGAAAAAGAACGGTGACGTTTTTCTCGTAGCAATTATTAGGAACCAGAACCTTTACATGCACACTCTGCGAAGCCTGGCCGTAAGCCAGCGTGCTGATGCTCGACATTTCGAGGATCGAAGCATCCGCTGCGGCGAACGCGAAGGGGCTGAGACCGAATCCAAGAAGCATAACCGTATTCCGTAGCCAATTTGTACCAGTCATGTCTTGACCTCCTTGTCGATGTAGTAAAATTACAAGATTTCGAGGCCGACGGGAAGGGGTTTTGAAAATAAATTTCAGGTCAGGCCGGGATAAAACCTGCGAATTGGTGGGATTTGACCGGCTGGGCGGCCAGTTCGGGGAATTTGTAATTTTCCTACGGATTATGACGGGGCAGGGGGACTGTGCGGGAGCTTGGAGACGACCTTGGGAAACACCCTTAACAAACTCCACTATCAGTAAAAATAGATTTTTTTATACCTTGACGCAAAAGACGCTCAAACTTAGAAATCAATCAGACTTCTCGAATCTCTCGCCTCAAATGCAGTTGTAAAAAACGAGTGTGCCATGAAAAAAGTTCAGGTGTGCCGCAGCGGATTCTTTTGCCTTTTCCTGTCCCTTGTCAGCCCTCTGGCTATGGCTCGAAATGAAGGAGGGACAAGCGCGACAGGGCTTGTTCAAGGGCAGTCGTGCCGCGCGGACGATAAGGTCCGATGTCAAGGCTTCCTGGATACAATCACCCGTGTATGGGCCACGCTCCAGACTCCGATTTCTCCTCGCGAACGCGCCGAACTTCGCTTGAAACTCAACCATGCTTTGGAAAGTTATCAGGCTCTCGCAGCCGGGGCCAAAGACGTCCAGCTGCAGGCTTTGGATGAAAAATATCAGGCTTTGCAGAGCATTCTGCAGACGAGCCGGCGTTTTTCTTTCGCGGACAGCCCGGATATCGCCTATCACCATCTGGAAATGAAAGCCGTGAAGGAGGTGATGGATCGCTTCGGTCAGCTGGAGCTGAACCCCGCGGATGTCAGTTCCAAGGATCAGCCTGCCTGGCAAACCAAAGAGGTGACGCCGCCTTGGGCTGGCTACTGGTATCCACGCTATGATGCGGTGCTCTATTCCGGCGATCAATCCGTCTTTGCCAAAGTCGATCGTATGATGTCGCGCATCGGACGCGAATCAAAGGCCCAGGAACTGGAAGCCCTGCAGAACGGAGGCTATCCCGAGAGCTGGGAAGGGCTTTGCAACGCCTGGTCGAATGCCTCGATTCTGGAGCCGGAACCGAAAACGGCCATCGAGGTCCTGGGGGAACGCCTTTCCATTTCCGATCAAAAGGCCCTTTTCACCAAGCTCTATGAAGGCTTTCCCGTAACGATGTACGGGATTCGCTATGATGGCGATTTCGTCACCGACGGAACCTATCAGGATATCCGGCCCGAAGCCTTCCATCAGATCGCGCTGACTCTGCTCGGATCCTGGCAAAAACCCTTCATCATCGACGACACGGCCGGCAGCGAAGTCTGGCAGCAGCCGGTCTTCAAGGTGGACTGGGCCATGCAGGAGGATGAGGAGCAGAAGGACGCCTATCGCGTCTCGATGCGCCTTTGGAAAATCAAAATGCGCTCGCAGGTGGCCGAGGATCTGACCACCCGCAACGATTGGGCCTTTGACCAGTATCAATACCGGCTTTTTGTGAATCCCGAGATCAAGGCCCGCGAAGGTCGCCTCGTGGTGATTGCCGGCGAGTGGCTCGGCAATTCCCGCAAGAACCACCCGGACTATGTGGTGATGCCCCAGGATAACGGCTGGCCTTCCACGTACAACACATGGCTGCAAAATAACATGGACCCGCTTTTGGCGCTTTTGCGTCACCCCGCTCAATTCTTCGAATCCGAATAATCTCCCTGAGCCTTGATTTTCAGGCTTCAGGGCTTTTTAAGAATGGAACATTCAACAAAGGATAGTTTATGAAACTCGCCGTAGTAACTTCCGGATTGCTTCTTTTGTCGATGAATGCTTTTGCCACGGGCGGCCAGGTGCAACTGGGTGATGACCAAACCTACAGCATCGACGGAATGAAAGAACGCTGCCGCCTCTTTCAAAGTTCGGCCCAGCTCAAACCCTTCTCGATCCGCATTGAATGCGCGAAGACGGAAAACCGCTGGGAGCCCATCACCCAGAAAAGACCGCTGCCCATGTGGGTGGAATACAACGCTGCGGGTATGGGCAAAGGCCATATCGTAGCCGAGAAGGTGAAGGAAAACCTTGCCGCGCAGGAATATGAGTGCACGAGCTATCAGGAAAAAACTTTGCTCTTCAAAGGCTATGTGGAACTCAGCTGCAATGATTTCATCGATCATGTCAGCAGCCTGAAAGAACTCTGCTCGCAAGGCTTTGTAAGCAAGGACGGTGCGGAAAGCAAGGTGGATTGGACCCAGGTGGGCGAGGCCGAAACCGGCAGCCAGTTCACCAGCGGCTGCCAAAGCCAGATCACCGGCCAGAATCAGCAGCCCGGCGTGACCAATCCAGGCCAGCAGGAACCTGGTCAGCAGCAGCCCGGTCAGCAGCAGCCCGGTCAGCAGCAACCAGGCCAGGCCGAATCCAACTAATCCTAAAACGAGGGGGTGTATCACCCCCTTTTTCCATGAGGTGGATCATGAGCGTCACGTCCCGCTTGTCCCTGTTTCTGACCGCGTTTCTTCTGGCGACGCCAGCCTATTTAGGAGCCGCGCAGGGCCCGGATCAGGTGCCCGATGCGCCTCCGACCACGGCAGCGGCGCGCGCAAACAATGAATTCGGCTGGAACGTCTTTGAAGAAATCCGAGGCGCGCAGCTGAAAAATGAAAACATGCTCTTCTCCCCGCTCAGCGCCTGGCTGGCCCTTTCCCTGGCCAGCAACGGGGCCGAACAGGAAACCCTGCAGGAAATCCAAACGGCGCTCCGCACCGATCAATATTCCCTGGTGCAGACCAATCCTTTGGTGCGGGATCTTATTCGAAGCCTTGTGTCTGCGGAACGCAGCGGGGAAGTCCTCCGCATTGCCAATGCTGTCTGGGTGAACAGTGACAGCTTCGATCTTGCGGAAAAATTCCAGGCGGATGCACAGACGTTTTATTCCATCCTGCCTGATGAAGAGGTGGTGACCAGCGCATCCTTCCGCGAGGCTTCCACGCTGCAGAACATCAATAACTGGGTGAGCAAGAGCACGGGCGGCATGATTCCGAGCATCCTGGACAAGCTTGATCCCGACATGGCTTCGATCCTGCTCAACGCCCTTTATTTCCAGGCGCAGTGGCTGCACCCTTTCAGTGCGCTGCTGACGGGAAATGATAGCTTCCAACTGGCCGATGGAAGCAGCAAAACTGTAGCCATGATGCAGGAAAGCCACATGGGCGTTCCCTTCGCGACCAATGGCGAATATAAGATGATCTCGCTCGCCTTCCGCAAAGGCACCATGGCGAGCGGCGAAGGTGAAGTCGGTCGCTATCTTTTGGATGTCGTCATTCCCGAGACGGCTGATCGTTCCATCTTTGCGTTTGAACGCAATGATTATCAGTCCCTCATCCAGGATATGCAGCCCGGAATCGTGCGGGTCGAGATTCCCAAATTTCAATTCTCGTTTGAAAAATCCCTGACAGCGGCCCTTCAGGCGATTGGAATTCAGCGCGCCTTCCGTCCTGGTCAGGCTCAGTTGGCTCCGCTTGGAACACCGAAAGGGGAAGGGGAGGCCTTTATCAGCGATGTGCTGCAAAAAACGGCGGTCGAGATGGATGAGAATGGCTTCAAGGCAGCGGCTGTGACGGCGGTGATTGTCGGCACCACGGCCGAGCCCATTCCAACGGCGGAATTTATCGCGGATCGACCCTTCTTCATCGCCCTGCGTGATCGGGTCACGGGAGCCCTGCTTTTCCAGGGGATTATTGCCAATCCTGAGTAAGCGCCGGATCGTGCCGCGACGTAAAGCCTGCCTCAATCGGCAGGCCCTGCTCTTTATTTCATGAAGAGGGCGGCGCCACGAACCAGAAACTTCGCCGGCATCACCCGCGGCAGGAGCGAGGCGCCGACTCTGTTCAAAAATCCTGCGACATGGCTTTCCTCGCGAGCAAACATCGCCTCCACGCCCTGACGTGCGACTTCGCTGGAGTCCATCATCAAAGCCTGGAACTGCTTGTTCAGCTTATGATGCGCCCGATCGAAGAACGAGGTCGATGTAGGGCCGGGGCACAGCGCCGTGGAACTGATCCCGAATTCCCGTCCCTCATAGTTCAGAGCGCGGGAAAAGCTGAGAACAAAACTTTTCGTGGCCGCATACACCGCATAGGATGGCAGTGGTTGAAACGCAGCCGTGGAAGCGACCTGCAGCATATAACCGAGGCGCCGCTCGCGCATTTTGCGTCCATAAAGATGCGAGAGCTGAGCCAGGGCCTGGACGTTCAGATCCACCATGCCTTTGACTTCATCAAAGGTGCTATCCAAAAAGGGGCCCCAGGCTCCGATGCCAGCGTTGTTGATCAGGACCTCGGGCACGATGCCCCACCTGTCGGTCTCATGCACCAGTTTTTCCGCGGCACCGACCTGGGCCAGGTCCAGGGCCACGACCTTGACCTTGCTCCCGCCTGCGCTCAATTCCTCCTGAGCGTCCTTCAGCTTGTCCTCGGAGCGGGCGACCAGCACCAGATGATAACTCCGTGCCGCCAGAATCCTTGCGATATCCAAACCGATTCCACCGGAAGCGCCCGTGACGATCGCCCATTTTTCTGTCATGATGATTCCTTTCCATGTTCAGGCTCTGCCAAAAGTTTATAGTTCAAGACCCGGGGAGACAAGCATGCAAGAGTGTAATGCCGTCATTTTTGATTTAGGCGGCGTACTGCTCGATATCAACTATCAAGCGACCGAAAAGGCTTTGCGCGGACTTTTGGGCCCGCAAAGCGATCGTTATTATCTGCAGACCAAACAGAGTCCTCTGTTTGATGATCTGGAAACAGGACGTATCCAGCCCGATCAATTTTATCAAGGGATTTCGGATCTGGCCGGCACGCTTCTGCAGGCGCCGGCTATCATGGAGGCCTGGAATGCGATGCTGGGGCGCATGCCGCGCGCACGCATGGACTTTGTGCAAAAAGTCGCCGCCCGCCGCCGGGTTTTCCTGCTGAGCAACACCAACGCCATTCACAAGGCCGCGTTCGATGCCATCATCGCCGAGGATCTTCCGGGACAGACGTTCGATACGTATTTTGAAGCAGCTTATTATTCGCATCTGATTGGACTCCGGAAACCTCATCCCGAGGTTTATCGTTTTGTCACGGACCGTCATGGTCTGGATCCGGCGCGGACTCTTTTCATCGATGACAATAAGGAGAACGTGGAAGGCGCGCGGCAGGCCGGGCTTTTGGCCTTTCACCTGAAGGGCGATCTGCTGCAAGCCCCGCTCGACTTTCTCACTCGTTAAAAGGCATTACCGTAGAGAAAGTAAACGCCCACGTTGTCCTGACTCAAACCCACATCCAAACGCAGGTTATTCATGCTTCTGGGATCGAGGAAGTAATCGATCCCCAGACCGCCGGCGGTTTTGACTGAGCTGTCCTCGATCGCACTCAGACGATCCGCATGCGCACCCACACCGGCAAAGACGCGAAAACCCCATGATGGCGTCCAAAGCGTTCGCCACTCCGTTTGCGCGTAGGTGACCGCATAGTCACGGAACTGATTGCCATAGAATCCGCGCAGCACCTGGTTGCCACCAAGACCCTGCAGCAGATAAAAGGGCACGTCCTCGCGATCCATCTCGGCGGCATAGAGCTGCAGGGCCAGAGACTGTTTTTCCGTCAGGGTCATATACTGCTTCCAGTCAAGGCCGAGGGTTCCATAGTTCCCGCGATCTTCATCCGTCTTGAAGTTATGATGACGATAGAAAGCGCGGATCAGATGCCCGGAGGTGGCCCGCACGCGACTGCTGCGATTATCATGGCCCAGGGCCGCGCTGACGAACTGCTGGTGAGCCTTGTGACCCCAGCGCTCGAATTCCGCATCGACCAGGGGCGTGGGCTCGTCCTTATGATTTTCGGTGAAGCGCTGCCAGTTGGCCCCGAGTTCCAGTTCCCAGAAAAGTCCATCGTAGACGATATTCTTCAGCCGGGTTTCCAGGCCGAAGCGTTTGTCATTATAGGCTTCGGCGTCGTCGGGTTTGACCTCGGCCTGGCCGCGACCATAATATTCACTCGGAAAGTCCTGGCCTGAAATTTTCCCGGCCCATTCCCAGCGGCCCTGGTCCCAGTAAATTTTAGGTTCGGCCACGGAAATAATCTGACTCTTCTGAGTGATCGTCGCAAAGGCGATCAGCTGCGAAGGATCACCGCTTTCCGGATTATCAAGATTGCGAATCAAAAATCCGCCGGCACCGACGCCCGTATCAGGCGTATAGAAAAGAATAGGCAGAAAACGCGAGAGAGGAGGATCAGCTGGAGGAGCCCCCTCCGCAGCCCACAGCGAGGCTGTTGCAAAGCAGGAAACCAGAACGAGCGGAAGCCGCATGATGACCTCAAGGAAGGGCGGTAAGCCCGGTTGCCAGAGTCCCCTTGTACAGTATGAGAACTCTGGCTGCAAGAGGTCAACGGCCGGCAAAGGCTCCTGGACGGCGTTCCATGAAAGCCTGCAGACCTTCCTTGACGTCTTCCGAGCCTGAAAGCTGCATGAGCCTTGGGAAAAGTCCGGCGAATGCGAGATCTTCGCCATCACGCAACGACTCCCTCGCCGACGCAAGCGTGGCCTGAACAGCAAGCGGAGCCTGGGCCGCAATCGAAGACGCCAGCTGCATGGCTCGATCCAGCTGCTGACCGGGTTCCACAAGTTCCTGAACCAGTCCCAGTCGATACGCTTCCTCCGCCGACATTTCATCCCCGGTCAGAAGATAGCGCATGGCATGGCCCCAGCCGATTTCATGCACAAGCCTTACAGTCGCGCCGCCAAAGGGAAAAATCCCGCGCTTCACCTCAAGCTGTGCAAAGCGGGTGTCACGGGCTGCGATGCGAACATCCGCCGCCAGCATCGTTTCCACGCCAAAGGTATAGCAGATCCCCTGGACGGCAAAGATGATAGGCTTCCGACAGATGCGGCCATCGGCCATCGCGAAAGGATCGCAGGATCCTTCCGGATACTCGGGCATGCGCCCGTTGGTGATAATGTCCTGCCACTTGGGAAGATCGAGCCCAGCGCAGAAATGATCACCGACCGCATGCACGATCCCGACCCGCAATTCGGGATCCTGATCGAGCACACCATAGGCGGTGGCCATCTCAAAAAACATCTCCACGTCGATGGCATTGCGTTTGGCCGGACGATTGATCCCGATCGTGAGAATGGAACCATGACGTTCGACCAGTATTTTGGCTTCGTTCATCACTCACTCTCCTTTCGAGGTTAAAACTCCAGGGCTTTGGCGTAACGATCCCGATGGAAGCTCGCGCTGCCGAAGAGTTCGTTATTGATGCGGCTTCGCTTCAGGAAAAAGCCGATGTTATGCTCATCGGTCATGCCGATGCCGCCATGCAGCTGAATGCTCTCGGTGGCGACGGCGTGCATCACATCATTGAGCTTGCCCTTGGCGAGGCTCGCGAACACGGTGGTCTTCGCATGATCCTCATCCAGCGCCGCCAGGGCTCTTTGCACAACGGAGCGCGAGACCTCGAGTTCGCAGTAAAGATTCGCCATCCGATGCTGCAGGGCCTGGAATGTGCCGATGGCCACACCGAATTGTTTGCGTTCTTTCAGATAGGCCAGGGTCATTTCAAAGGCAGCCGTGGCCGCTCCCAGCATTTCAGTGGCGAGGCCCACGGCACAGGCATTGCGCAGGTCTTCATAGGACGCGGTCGCATCTTTCATGGTGCCGATGCGGGCGGACGCGGGAACCTCGACGCGCTGCAGACTGAGGTGCGCGGCCGGACGACCATCGATCAAACGGAAGTGTTCCCACTGAAGGCCCTGAGTTTTGTGCGGGACGAGGAACCAGCCGAGGCCCTGATCCGTGCGTGCCAGCACCAGGATTTGATCGGCAAGGGCAGCGTCCAAAACCAGGGATTTCCGGCCCTGAATCACGTATTTTCCGCCCTGCAGGGTGGCGTGCGTGCTGATGTCCTGACCATGGTGCTGGCCTTCGTCATGAGCCAGGGCGATGATCGTTTCACCGGCGGCGATGGCCGGCAGAAGGGTTTCCTTTTGCTCCAGGTTCGCATTTTTTTGCAGAAGGCGACTGGCGCCGGCGACGGTGGAAAGAAGGGGCGTGGCTGCCAGCTGACGTCCGGCCGCTTCCAAAATCAGGCCCAGGCCGCGGAAACCAAAATTCAGACCGCCATGATCTTCATCAATCAGGATCCCGGTCCAGCCGAGACTCGCCATGTCCTGCCAGGCTTCGCGCGGAAATCCCAGGGGATCATTGGTGTCCCGGATGCGCCGAAGGTGATTGATGGGCATTTTTTCGCGAAAGAAATTCGCAGCGGAGACTTTCAAGAGTTTTTCTTCGTCGGTCATATCCCAGTTCATCATGTTGCCACCTCTCCTTCAGGGTAATCCCAGCACACGTTTGGCGATGACATTCAGCTGAATTTCGCTGGTGCCCCCTTCGATCGAATTGCCTTTGGACCGCAGCCAATCGCGGGTGGCCTGACGATCTTTTTCGTCCCCGGCGCCTTCCCAGATCAGACTTTGAAAGCCGCTGACCTCCATCATCAGCTCATACTTCCTTTTGTTGAGCTCGGTGCCATAGAGTTTGAACATGGATGACGCGGCGCCCGGGGAATGTCCAGCTTTTTGCAGGGACATCTCGCGTTCCAGAGTCCATTCGAAAGCGGTGTTATCCATGTGCCAGGCGGCAAGGCGCTGACGGAAATGTTCATCCGCGAGCTGCCCGTTGCGGGTGGGAAGTTTATGCTTGGCCTGAATTTCCAGAGGCAATTCACTGGCCTTTTTATTGATTTCACTGATGGCCTGGCGTTCGTGGGTCAAGAGCGCCTTGGCAATCTGCCAGCCGCCATTCAAAGGACCGATCAGGTTATCCTTCGAAGTTTTGGCGTCGCTGAA
The DNA here is from genome assembly GCF_035712445.1 of Oligoflexus sp. Classification (NCBI taxonomy): domain Bacteria; kingdom Pseudomonadati; phylum Bdellovibrionota; class Oligoflexia; order Oligoflexales; family Oligoflexaceae; genus Oligoflexus; species Oligoflexus sp. The sequence goes on from NZ_DASTAT010000122.1 coordinate 19,407, forward strand.
GAAGACTTCGCAGAATGGCGAGGCCCCGCTGATCAGACGAATCGGTTCGGCTTTGACGCCCGGCTGATTCATATCAATCAGCATGAAGCTGATGCCCTGCTGCTTGCCCGCATTCGGATCGGTGCGCACAAGGCAAAAGATCCAGTCCGAGGAATCGGCATAGGACGTCCAGACTTTCGAGCCGTTGATGATGAACTGATCACCGACCAGCTCGGCCCGGGTTTGCAGGCTGGCGAGGTCGGAACCGGCTGCGGGTTCGCTGTAGCCCTGGCACCAGCGCACCTTGCCCTGAACGATCTCGGGTAGGTGTTTTTTCTTCTGCTCTTCGGTTCCATACTGCAAAAGCACAGGACCGAGCATCCAGATGCCGAAACTCAAAAGCGGTGGCCGACAGCCGAGCCTTTGCATTTCCTCTTTCAGGATCAAAGCTTCCTGGGGTTTCAAGCCACCGCCGCCATAGGCCTTGGGCCACTCGGGTGCGGTCCAGCCTTTGGCGGCCATACGTTCCAGCCAGACTTTCGATTCAGGGTTTTTGAATTGTTCCTTCCGTCCACCCCAAACCTCTTCCTCTTCCATAGTCGGCGTTCGCATGGAAGCCGGGCAATTGGCTTCCAGCCACTGACGAACCTCGGCGCGAAAATCCTGGAGCATGGTTCCCCCTTGTTTTGTGACTGCCTTATGAGGTTTCAGACGAATTCCGTACGGAAACGGAATCCAGCCTGTTCCAAACGTTTGGTTAACTGATCGCCAAAGGCCACGGTCGGCGTGATGAAGCCTTTGGCATTCGGTGCAAAGGCATTCTCCGCTGCCAAGCGCGCCGTTTCACAGGCCAGCGCGATGGTCACATCATTGCCGGGATCGCCTTCGCGTTCCATGCGCACGATGAGTTTGCAAAGTCCCTGGCTACGGCCCACGAGTTGGCCGCGGAAAAAACCGTTCTTCCGCGCCTCATCCGATGGGCCCTCGCCGGGTTTGGGACCGAAGCGACGCAAAAGACTGCGGCCCAGGGAATTGCCGCTGAGCACACTGAAGCCAGCCAGGACTCCGGTTGCAACGCCTGCTTGTACCGGACCGAGTTTTTTGCCGACCACCATGCGCTCTTCGTATTGAAAAGGGCTATCGACTTTCCCCTGCTTCGCGCGCAGCCACGACGAGCGGCGGACGACGGCTTTATTTATGGGGCCCATGAAAAAAGGCGCTGACCAGCGCTGCAGGACAGGTTCGAAGCGCGGTTTCAGGTCGGGCCGGGGACCGCGTGACCAGTTCGGATCCGGGATCAGAATATTGGGATCGAAGACTTCGCGGCCGCTGCTGTGTTCGGCGATATTCAAAGCGGACTCAAGCGTGCCCCCGTTCAGGCCGCCGCGGATCTGATAGTAAAGACTGAGGTCATCAAGGACGAAGCCGCGGCTGCGTGCGGCTGCGAGTGCAAGGTATACGGTAAGATCAGCAGGGATCGAATCGAAGCCGCTGAAAGGAATGAGTCGCGATCCGGTTTTTTCGGCCTCCGCCTGGTAGCGGTCGATCATGCTGCGAATGAAGGGTGTTTCGCCGGTGATGTCGAGATAATCACGGCCGTACTTCGCGCAGGCGGCGACCACGGGCTCGCCGTGAATGGCAAAGGGCCCGGCGAAGGTAAGAACGACTTTGGTTTTCTGAACCATCGCTTCGATGGTTTCCGGACGATTGGAATCAGCGATGATGATTTGTGGTTTGCGATCACAGGATGCGGCCACGGCCTGCAGCTTTTCTTGATTTCGTCCGGCTATGGCCACGCGCAATCCTTCAGCATGACCGGCACGGGTTAAATACTGGGAGGCAAGACGGCCCGTGAAGCCAGTGGCGCCATAGATAACGATATCAAACGCAGTCTGCATAGTTTCCTCCGGAAGTATGGAAAGAGCAGCCTGTTTTAGCACAAGCTTTCCTGGTGGCAAAGCGCTTCGTTCGCATGCTGTTCCAAGCTCTCGCTCGCAAAAAACGATGAAGCTTGAACAAAACGTTCAATAATCCTGCATTGATTTCCTCCGTCGGAATCGCTAGCTGTGGAGTAAGAAGAGCCATTAAACTATGTTCGTTTGAGAGGATGCTACATGAAGCGTTTCTTACTGTCGGTTCCCTTTGTCTTGAGTTCGCTTACGTCGGCCCACGCCTATACGTTTCCTGAATCAGGCCGCGCCCTGCCTCCGGCTCCGGACTTTGCGGCTGAAGCTTTGGCGACCTACGATTTTGAAGGAATCGTGGCTTTGTCGGGTTGCTCGGGAAGTCTCGTACGTTTTGAAGACAGTCTGGATAGCGATCAGGCGATGATCCTGAGTAACGGTCATTGCGTGAGCATGATCAAGCCCGGCGTGGTTTTGAGTAATCAAAACGCAAGCCGGACCTTTGATATTTTGAGCGGCACCGCGTCCAAGCTTGGTAAAGTGACGGCGACTAAACTTTTGTATGCGACGATGACGAAAACGGATATGAGCCTTTACCTTCTGAAGGAAACCTATCAGGACATTTTGAATAAGTATGAGACGAAGGCGCTGACGCTCGCGAGCAAGGCTCCGGAAATCGGTGCGGACATTGAAGTGATCTCGGGTTACTGGAAGCGTGGCTACAGCTGCCAGGTGGAAGCGATCACACCGACGCTGAAAGAGGGGACCTGGACGTTTAACGACTCGCTCCGTTACAGCCGGCCTGGTTGTGATGTGATTGGTGGAACATCGGGCTCGCCTGTGGTTGCCAAGGGAACGCGGACTGTGGTGGCGGTGAATAATACGATCAATGAATCAGGACGCAAGTGTGAGGTGAATAACCCCTGCGAGGTGGATAAGGATGGAAACGTCACTTATCAGAAAGGCGTGGGTTACGCGCAGCAGACGTACTGGATTTATAGCTGCCGGAATGCGGCCGGGAAGATTGATTTGACGACGCCTGGTTGCCTTCTGCCGAAGCCGGCTGGGGTGTGACACCTGGCCCCCCGGCGCCCTTTGGGGCGCGGGGGTGACGGCAGGGGAGTGGGCGCAGGGTAGCGTGCAAAGGCTCGGCCCACGGTTGTGGCGCGAAAGCCCAGTCCACGGGCGGGAGAAGACTCAGCGCTCCCGGGCGTCCATCACTTACAATTCCCCATAGCCGGGACAGCGCCCAAGCTTTTGGGTGCTGGATCGGGCTTCTTTTCAGCACCAATGAGGCCCTCCAGGGCCGCCTCCGCTTTTTGCGCGTCGGCGGGTGGGGGCTGGGCCTCGGCCTTCTTTTTCTCGCCATCACAGGGTTTCTTATCCGGGGACAGTAACCCCGATAGGTCAGTCTTATCGTTGACGGGAGGCTGCTGCTCGCCAGCCCCGACGGGTGTGGTCAGCAAAAATATCGCCGCGATCCAGGGACGTCTCATGTCTCTCTCCTGCGTTAAAAAAGCTGCTCCCCTCATTCCTAACACAAAAAAAGCGGGACCTCCCATGGGAAATCCCGCCTGACTCTCCCTTCAGAGAGACTTTTCTAACTTTTAGAATCTCTGGCGCAGCGCCACATACAAGCGGCGTCCGAGCGCATCGTAGTTCCGGCTGCTGTAGGACACGAGACCGCGCGTACGGTCCGTGGTGTGAAGGCCACCGATCTTGTCCTCGATGTTGAAGACACCGAGGGATACGGTTCCATTCCAAGGATGATCCCAGCTGTAGGTCGTATCATAGCGGGTGAAGGCTTTGATGTAACCGTAGCTCGGATCACTATCAAACTGGGAATTCTCCATGCGACCGATGGTCAGGGCATCCAGACTCCAGCGGTGGCCGCCGTTGCGGACGCCAAAGGTATTCGACGTACGGTAGCGAGGCACACCGTAAGCACCGACGAATTCCTCGTTCGGCGAGCCGTCGGCGATCTGCTCCTTGCGGGACAGAACGTTCGAATAACGCGTGCGAAGATTCATCTGCGTGCTGGTGATGTTCCAGTTGAAGTTCGATTCCAGATCGAAACCGCTCGTGGTCATGCTGCCGAGGTTCACGTAGCTGTTATCAATGCGGGAAATCTTGCCGTAGTCCGGACGGTTCGGATCGTCGACGCGAACGACCTGCGAGGTGCCGATCGCCTGGCCCAGGGCGGCGCGCTCGACGATCGTGTCGAGGTCTTCCTGGTTATGCAGGCCTTCAATCTTCGCAGCCCAGTAGTCGGCCGTGAAGTCGAAGAAGTCAACAGGCTGCAGAACGAAACCGAAGTTATACGCGACCGCAGTCTCTTCCTGAAGTTCGTTGTTCCCAGGATTGTTCACATAGACGGAATAAGCTTCCCCATCCTGACCGCAGGGGTTTTCCGCACCCAGCTCGACTTTACAGTAAGTCTTATCCGTCACCGTCAGGTAACCGCCGCTCGACTTATCATAGAGCATCGACAGCGAAGGCGCCTTGAAGCTGGTGCCGTAGTTGGCCCGCAGTTTCAGGAAGCTGAATGGGCTGTAGCCCAAAGTGCTGGCGTAGTTGAACGTGCTTCCGAAGTCGTCGTAATTATCCAGGCGACCGGCCAGACCCACTTCAGTCTTGGCAGCGACCGGAACGTTCACTTCGACGAAAGCGGAACTGACGTCACGCTCGCCCTTGCCGTCCGAGTTCATACTGCCCCAATAACGAGGACCTTCGTTGAAGAATTCCTTGTCTTTCGGGTCGGCGATCAACTCGTAGGTTTCATGCTGGGCGTTCAGACCGAAGGCGAGGCTGATATCACCTGCGGGCAATGTTCCAGCGGTACCTGTGGCATAAGCCGTCGCGGTCGAGATACCGTTGCGCTCTTTACCGTAAAGGTTGGTAAAGAAATCCTGCAGCAGAGCGGGATCAGGACTGAAAAGGTTCAGCTGCGGCGTTGTTCCATCCATGGGGAACATCTTTTCCGAGAACGCGACCTTGTCATCGACGTTGTTGTAATAGCGTTGGCGCTGGGTGCCGAAGCTCGACAGGTCCACCTGCCAATCCCAGTTCTCCGACAGAGAGCCGCCCAAACCGATCATGCCGCCCATGGCCGTATCGCGGTTTCTGGTGTTGCCCTTCACATTGGGAAGCGCACGCGTCAGGACCTTGATCATGGTCGTCTCGTCCGTCGTCAGACCGAGGCCGGCGACCTGAGCCTGGATATCCGCAGGCGCATCCTGAAGACGCATCATATAGTCAAGGCCCGTCAGCGGATCGGTGGTATCCAGGCGGTTCACCTTCTGACTGAATGTTTCCGTTTCTGCGAACATGGCTGTGGTATTCACGCGGACACCGTTATTGAGTTCGGTGTTGGTGTTGGCCATCGCGTACCAGTTTTCACGCTCGGTCTGGAGTTCCGCGGTGCTCGCATCGCGACGCAGACCACGGCACATCACGTTGGTCGGATCGTTTTCAAAGGCGATCTTGTTGCCTTCAGGGCAGTTCGAGCTTGGACGATAGACGTAGTCACCGCGCGAGTTCGAAGGACGCTTCGGATCGACGATGCCCCAGCTGTAGGTGCCGGGTGGGTTTGCATAGGCGCTGTAACCATAGTTGCCTTTATAAGCCCAAAGATCGTCGCGATCCCGGCTGAAAAGAGGCGAGGCCCGACCCGCACCCGCGGAAACGGTCACGTTGGTGTTGCCGAAATCCGTTCCGCCGACAGCGCTGAACGACTGCACATCACCGCCGCCCTGCGTGGTGGTGGTGTTGCTGAGCGAGGTGGCGACACCGCGGAAATTCTTTTTCAGAATCACGTTCATCACGCCGGCCACGGCATCCGCGCCGTAAACAGCCGAGGCGCTCATCTTCACGATCTCGACGCGTTCGATCATTTCGATGGGGATATTGTTGATGTTCACGCCACCGAGCGAGGCTTCGGAGGGCAAACGACGGCCGTTCACCAAAACCAGGGTGCGGTCCGAACCGATCCCGCGCAGGTTGATCGTGGCCTGGCCATCCGAAATCTGGCCGCCGCCGCCGTTATAACTGCCGAAGGAGTTTTCCGTCTGATTTCGGAAGAGGTCCGAGACGCTGGTAATACCAGCCTTTTGGATTTCTTCCTGGTCGATGACCTTGATAGGCGTCGTGCCTTCCACATCAATCTTCTTCAGACGCGAGCCGGTTACCTGAATTTTTTCGGTGCCTTTTTCCTCGTTCTTCTTCTTGGCTTTAGCTTCCTGGGTCGTGGACTCGGACGCCTTGTTTTCAATGACGCCTGTATCCTGGGCGAAGACAGCGCTATTGAGCGGCAGAAAGCCCCCAATCGCACAAGCAAACAGAATGTATTGCTTCCTGGCAGTTTGTAATGACATGCGGACTCCTAGTAAATCGCGAAAAGCCCACTGGACCGATGTTTCCAGCGGTTTATAAAAATGCGATTAAATCTTATTGTGTGGATACACAAAGGGAACCTTGGAGTAAATAGAAAACGAAAATTGATGAGTCATAAATCACGTCGACCGTTCTTACTGCTCGTGATGAGTAGCCTCTATTGATTAGAATCTTTGTAAATCTTGCAGCAAAAGGCTTTGCTGGCCTATTGGAAGTCGATGCGGACCACGAAATCCTGTGCAGAGCTTTCATCTCCCCAAACCCGCTCACAATTTAGAAAAAATGCCTTTTCTGTCGGAAGCGCCTTCTGCAGTGTAGTAAAAAATTCGTCTTCACAACTATGTTGCGAAAAAGGGGATCACACAATGGACCGTCAAGGTCTTCGTACGCGGCCTATTGCCGTCAGCATGCAGCAATCCATGGGTTTTGTCCTGATGATGGGCCTCGGTCTCAGCGCTTGCGGACCGCAGGTTTCCAGTGAACGGTCTGAAGTCAAAGTCGACGAGGGCATCGCCCAGTCCTATCAGGAATGGTGTACAGGCTGGGAGTTGAATTGTCCGGTGAACGAACCTGGCAAGACTGCGCCGCTGACCGCTGCTCAGTTCAAAGCCCTCAGTACAATTCTGAACGGCGCGTTGAAGAGCCCCAGCGTCTTCAGCATCACGCGCGATGAGCTGAATGCTCCTGGACTGCAGCAGGCCATGACGGCTTTGAAACTGGATGATGTCTATCAGGACGTGCAGGCTCGTCTCGACGCCCGTCAATGGCAATCGGGTGGCTTGGATCAGGGGGCTCTGGTTTCCAATCATGGCGCCGCATCCACCGTGCGGACCGAGGCCGGGCTGGTTTGGAACATGGATGCCGAGCAAAGAGTTTCTCTGACACCGGGGGCGATTCAACTCTCCGGCGTGGGTATGAGCGCAGATGCGGCCAAGGAAAGTCCCCTGCTGCAGTCGATGGCCGTTTCCGGCGATGGCAGTTTCAATCTGGGTCTGAATGATCGCGCAGTCCAGGGCCTGCCGCAGGACTTTGCCCTGGATAGTCTCTTTTTGGCCTTTGGCCTTGATGTCACGCGCCTGGAAGGCAAAGAGATTGCGCTGGGCGATGTGATTCAAGCCGCAGCGCCTTTGGTGGGCTGGCTCAATCAAAGTTCGCGGCAGATCGTGCTGGAACGCTCGTTCTTCGCCAGCAGCTCGGGTGAGCTGGGGGCTTTGATTCCGGAAAATGGCCTGGGACAAAACCTTGGCAACCTTCTGGGCCGCTTTGAAAAACTGCGGACTGCCAGCGATGGCAAGAGCAACATCGCATCGGTGACCCTGGTCAAGGGTTCCACTGCGAAATGCGACGTGAACAACGGCGACGTCAAGGTGAAGTTTTCCGCGGAATTCGGCGTGAAGCGCATCTATCAGCCGAGCCCCACGACCCTTGGACTTGAATTCTACGGTCTGGAAGCCAGCGCGAAGAAAGCCCTCGGCATCGGCATCAAGCTGAAGCGCGTGGAACTGAGCGCCGACAAGATCACCATCCTCGATGTGCCCATCATCGGCAAAGTCGATGTGAAGCTCGATGACATCGGCGGCGGTCCCGATTCGCCCACGACCATCGTCTGCGGCGCCTGATTAGCGAAGCCGGAAGGCCGGAAATTGAGCCAGATTCAATTCCGGCGGCAAGGCTTGACCCTGACGTTGATAGAACGCGCGTTCGCCTATGAAACGGTGAATGCGCGTGACCTCGCCTAAAAGTTCGAGCGATTCGCGGACGAGCAGAAGACTCGACATCGACGCCGGCACCACATCCTGATTATTGCTTTCACAGGAAAAACTCAAAAGACTGGCGGGCAGACTCATGCCTTTGATCTTCTGCAGCACCGCGGATGCAAGCTGATGCAGACCCTTGACGTGATTGCCGGGCTCCTGGGTGCTCAGGTTTTCGGGCAGTCCATGATTGGTTTCCGGCGTGACCGTCAGCAGTATTTGCCGATCCATCATATCGGCAAGACGGACGATCGCATTCTGCATCAGCTCGGCAGCGCTGGCGAGAGCTGCGGTATAAAAAAGTCCGCCGTGCCAAATGCCATCCTCGCGCACGATGGGATTATCGGCGAGCTTCAAAGCCTCCCTTTGAATTTTTTCACCGGCGAAGTGGAGGTTGTCTTCAATATCCAAAAAAATCTGCGGCGCGCAGCGAATCGAATAGCGTTCCTGCAGAACCGAAGGTTTTTTCGCGTGACCGCTTCGCTTCTGCTCCAGCTCCTTCTGCCAGTCCCGCACCTGATCGAACCATTGCTGCTGCACCACGGAAAACTGATTGCCCGTCTGCCAGCCCGCATGAGCGTGACCCTGCCGCTGCCAGCCGAGGCCTTCCGCATGCAAAAGCCAGCCATAGCCAGCCGCTTTTTTAAGACCCATCAGATCATGCCAGATCTCGACAGCCAGAGAGGCCATCATTGCGTTGGTGTTCACCAGGGCCAGCACGTCACGCGGACCCTCGGGTTTATGGTCAGTGAAAAGAGGCGCCACGGCATGCGCCATGGGAATCAGGTCGCCGCTGGCACCCAGGCTGCCAAGGCTTGGCACAGAGGGTAAAGACGGCGCATCGGCGAGCTGCAGAAGTTTTTGAAAGGTCCTAGGATGCAGCCCGGAAAAACCCAGACCCATTTTATGGGCCTGCAGACGCAAAGCCCGGCGTACCACGCGCTCTGGAAGAGCCGGACCCACACCGACGCACAGGTAAAGGAGGAGAGCCTTCTGATGCGTTTGCCAGTCTTCGAGAGGAACACGGGTGGAAAGATTATGGCCGAAGTGCGTGTGAAGACCATAGACCGTGGCCTCGCCACTTTCAATCAGCTGCAGCAGGCGATCATGCGCGGTTTTCACCCGGTCCGCAGCGTCATCATCCAGAGTCCAACCCGTCTTTGCCTCACCCAAGGCCAAAAGATCTGCCAATCCGGTCTGATGATGCAGGTGAAGCGGCATGATGGTCTCCCTCTATCCATTTGCATAAAACGGATAGCTTAGGCGGGAAAAGAGGGAGATGACAAGGCCTCTTAACGCAGACTCTGCAGATGCGTAGCCACCAGGATCGGCAGCTGGTCAAGGTTGTAGCCGCCTTCGAGGCAGCTGACGATGCGACCCTCGCAGTGCGCATCCGCAGCGTCCTGAATCCAGCGGGTCATGATTTCATAATCCTCGACCTCAAGGCCCAGGGATCCAATCGGATCGTCCTTATGCGCATCGAAGCCCGCGCTGATCAGAATCAGCTGCGGCCTGCACTGTTCCACGCTGGCTTCCAGGCCTTTTTTGAATTGATCGCGATAACTCGGGCGCGAGGTTCCAAACTCCACCGGAATATTCCGCGTCGTGCCAAGGCCGGCGCCGGTTCCCGTTTCCGATCCATGGCCGGTGCCCGGATAAAAAGGATAACGATGGATGCTGAGGAAATGCACGGCGGGATCCGCATAGAAAATATCCTGCGTGCCGTTGCCGTGATGCACATCGAAGTCCACGATCAGAACGCGATCGAGATGATGCACATCGCGGGCGTAATGAGCCGCGATCGCGATGTTGTTGAACACGCAAAAACCCATGCTCTGGGTCGGCGTCGCATGATGTCCGGGCGGGCGAATCAAACAGAAAGTCGTCTTGTCCACGCCGGTCAGAACGCGATCAACAGCCGCCACAGCGGAGCCCGCTGCATGCATGGCGACCTGAAAGGAGTCAGGGCTGACGAAGGTATCAGGATCGAGGTGACCGCCACCGGACGCGCAGAGTTCCCGGGCGCGTTCCAGGACGTTTTCGGTGTGCGTGCGGCGAATCCAATCGTCATTGGCCGCAGCGATCCGCGCCTTCGGCAGGCGGGAGAACCAGGGCACGCTTTCGAGATAACGTGCGGTGTTTTGAACGCGTTCCGGACATTCGGGATGATAGCCCGTGCGGTGTTTTTCGAAGAGGGGATCTGAGATCACGCAAACCATCGGCCGTCAACCTCCCGTAACTTTCAAGAAGCACGCATTCTCGCAAAACACTGCCGGCTTGTAAAGCGCGGACCGCTCGCCTTTTATCAAAAAAGAGGCTGTATCCCCGTTCCATTCAGGGCTTTGCCGGGTCCGCTTCCCGCGCTTTTCCGCGCAAGCCCGTACAAGGCCCTCAACCGGTCGCGGAAAACTGCCGAAGACTCTTCCATAACCCCCTGAAAGAAGACGCCATGACCAAGAGCAAGGACCAAAACGAAGTCACTCTGCTTTCCCCGTTCGAAGCGGTATTTCGCGATGTGCTCGACTATTACAGCCAAACGCGCAGCCAGGTCTTCAAGCTGGAGAAATGGGAATACCAGGCCGTCTTTGATAACGTGATCAAATCACGCTTCGCCGGTGATGCGAAGAAGGCCCTGGATCGTCTGCGGCAGAGCTTCCATGATGCGCGGCTGCAGGAAAACAGCGAAGGCAAACGCTATCTGGGTGAATTGCGCGGCCTCATGTGGCAAGGCATGGATCAGATTTTCAGCCTGCTCGATGCCCATAAGAAGGATGATGGCGTTCTTTTGAAGGTGCGGGCCACTTTGCAGAAAGCTCTGGTTGCGCAGGATCTTCCCGCCGCGCGGCAGACCGTGAAGGATGTGCTCGCTGCCCTGGCCGAATTGGAAAAAACGCGGCAGGAGGATTATAGCGCGCTGCAGAACAGCTTTAAGAAGCAGATGGAAACCCTGCAGTCGGAACTCCAGACAGTGCAGAGCCAGCTGCAGTTGGATGGACTGACCCAGGTTTATAATCGCGCGACCTTCGATCAGCAGATTCGCAAGACCACGCAGTTTTCGTTTCTGACCGGACAGAAATCCTGCCTGATCATGCTCGATATCGATCACTTCAAGAAAATCAATGATAGCTATGGGCATCCTGCGGGCGATGCGGTGATCAGTAATTTCGCGCGGGCTCTCACGCAGTCCTTTCCACGGAAGACGGATTTCGTGGCTCGTTATGGTGGGGAAGAGTTCGCTGTCATCCTGCAGGGCACGGACCTCCATGAAACCAACGAGCTGGTCGCGAAGCTCCTGGGTCGGATCCGCGGCATGAAAATCAGTCACAATGATCAGGATATTGCCTTCACGGTGTCGGCGGGCGTCGCGCTCTATCAATCTGGAGAACCCATGGAACAGTGGTTAAAACGGGCAGATAAGGCTCTTTATGATGCCAAGCAGCAGGGCCGCGATCGTCTGATCCTGGCGGCCTGATTCCGCCTGTGCTAAGCTCCCTCGCTTGATACGAGGGAAACCCATGACGTCACGAAAAAAATACTGGCTTCGCTGCAGCCGCTGCCTGATGCGGCAGGAGCTCTGCCTTTGCGCGAATATTCCCGACATCCCACTCGGCACGAAATTGATTCTGGTGATGAACAAGCGCGAGATCAAGGTGCCGACCAACACCGGACGCCTTGCTTCACTCGCTCTTCCGAACAGCGTGATTCTAAGCCGCGGCGTTGAAGATCATCCCTATGACCTTGCCCAGCATCTGCCCCAGGATCGGCCTGGTATTTTGCTTTATCCCGCGGATGACGCCATACTCCTGACCCCCGAGTGGGTGGCCGAGCATGGGCCTTTTCATCTGGTTGTGCCGGATGGCAACTGGCGGCAGACGAGCAAGATGCGGCGGCGCGATTCGGTGATGGCCACGCTGCCTTGCGTGCGTTTGCCACCAGGGCCGCCCAGCGCCTATCGCGTGCGCAAGGAAACCAAAGCCGAAGGCCTTGCGACTATCGAAGCGATCGCCCGGACGCTCGGCATACTGGAAGGACCATCCGTGCAAAAAGCGCTTGAGGAGCTTCTCGACATCATGGTCACGCGCACGCTTGCCAGCCGAGGCCAGGGGAGCTGATCTGCATTGCGCTCGTGACGCTGCTGACCTACAATCAGCTTCAAGAGCAATCCCGAAACTTCATCGTTTTGTAAGAGCACTTTCACGAGGATTTGAAGATGAGATCAAAAGTGGGTTGGGTGTTATCCGTCTTGCCGAGTTTACTGCTGCTCTTCAGCGGCTTTAATAAAGTGATGGCGTCGGAGGAGGTGCTCAAAGGCCTCGATCACTTCGGAATCAACGCCGCGCATATCAAACCGCTGGGCTTTGTGGAGATCATCATCACGCTCCTCTTCCTGATTCCGCGCACGTCCTTGATCGGAGCCATCCTGATCACGGGCTGGATGGGTGGAGCGATCTTCACGCATCTGCGCGTCGGCGACAGTTTCTTCATGCAGATCATTATTCCTATCCTCGTATGGATTGGATTTGGTTTGCGCCACTATGATGAAATGCTGCCTTTGCTGGGCCTGCGGCGACCGATGCGATAAATTATGCAATTAGGGCCCCACAGGCGGCGGAAGGCAAATCGGTGTTTTCCCCTTAACAGGCGAAGATCACAGATCTATCCGCAAAAACCGCCTGTCGTGGGCCACTCGAATCGAAGATTTTCGCCCTACACACCTCGTTTTATCAATTATATCAATATATTATAATGAAGAACCCGGTCGGGACCTTGTCGCGCACTCAATTTTTTTGCGGTCGTCATGCGCCAAGTCATCGAAAAGATTGCGCAAGGTTTGTGGCCCTGAACTTGAATAAGACTCAAGCACAAGGGCTGACGAATTTCACATTCAGAGAAAGGAATGAGGCGCATGCGTATTATTACCCTGAGTTTGATCATGACCTGCGTAGCTTGTGCACAAGCACCCGTAATGAAACCCAAGGCCGCACAACCGGCGCAAACTGTACCGACCCCAGCTTCTGTTGAATCCACTCAGGATGCAACGACGGCTCAAAACGCTGCTGACGAACAGATTCAGGCTGATGACGTAGCCGCTGTGATGACAGCCAGCACGGGAACCCCTGTAGAGATGGACATGGTTTCCATGGAGCAGCAGGTTCAAGCCGCTTTCGCGCAAAGCAACCTCAGCCCTCAGCAAAGCGCTGCCATGAGTGAAAAATCCATGGCTCTGATCGCCGCTGCCAATGCCGGTGACCAGGCTGCCGTAACCAAACTGTCGAACGAACTCGTGAAGCAAGCCGTCGGCGGCAAGGGTCTCATCCCTTCCTTCGGCCTCGTGGATGTCGCTGGTATCGTCGCTGCCATCATGGACCTGATCGCGGCTGCAGCCAACGCTGATGTCGCCGGTATCGTGGATGCACTTATGGATCTTGTGGCCGCACTCGCATAAGCCTTGCGGTCTGCAACCTCTATTGACTGTTAGGGGGCTCCTTTGAAATGGGCCCCTTTTTCCATTCTGCCTTCCGGTAAGACCCGGGGCATGGCCTTTCGAAAACCCCTTTTCGCGCTTCCGCAAGCCTTCAATTCAAGTCTAAAAAACGCTGTATTTCCATAAGGTAATAAAGACTTTCTAGAGCCCGATCCGCCAAAGGCCGATAGTGTAGGGACCGCTTTGCACGCCCTGGAGGGGACCCATGCTTAAGCTTCAAACGACCGGAGCCGCCGTTATCATGCTGATGACCTTGGGCTGTTCCGAAGGCAAGTTCGAGGAAGGTACCGAATCGTCGAGCCTTCTGCCTCCGGCAACCGAGGATCTGACCGAGCAGATGGTGGAAACCGATGCAGTCGACATTCCCGTCGCCATCCCTGTCATGACGCAGAGCGAGGACGTGCCGACGACGACCACCGATGTGCAGAAGAATCCGCTCTTCGCCGAATGCGCGAATGAACCGGATCGCATGATCGTGGCCGACCTTTATCAGTTGGCTCCTGATACCCAGAAGCTGCCTGACTATGCGCTGCTCAGGTCGATCAAAAAGATTTGCCTGTCCCAGCTCGATATCAAAGTCAGAAAATTCTCCGAAGGCTTCCCTGGGGTCGCCAACCTTTTCGAATGGTTCAGTCTTGATGCGAATTTTATTGTGAAGGTGCCTCAGGACGGGGTCTACGAATTCAAGCTGATCGCCGACGACGGCGCGAACCTTTACATTGCCGATCAGAAAGTGATCGACAATGACGGCGTTCATCCCGTGCTGGAAAAAAGTGGAAGCGCGAGCCTGAAAGCGGGTGATGTGAACTTCCGCGTCAGCTACTTCCAGGGCCCGCGTTTCGATATCGCTTTGGAGCTGATGTGGAAAGGTCCGAACGATACCGATTTCACGTATATACCCAAAGCGTTGTTCAAGCGGCCCGTGAAGTAAGATATTCCCTGCTTCCTAGACTCTAAATCGAAACGAGGGCAAGAGAAAAGTAGGAAATGACTTTGGACGACAACCGTACGAATCGTCATTTTGGATAATGGTCTTGCTCTCTTTTGCTGCAGGTCATGTGCCCGATCTGAAAAATATACGCTGATATAATCCTTTCCCAGCAAGGGTTTTCGTGGAAAGAGCGGAAAAGCATTCCGCTATTTTTTGAAGCCTTCATCACCGTTCGCGTAACTTCCCATCGGTATGAAATCAAAAGTTCATCGCGCGACTTCATTCGCTCATCATGACGATTGCGTTTGCGTTCGCCCTGCACAAGTCGTTGAAATCCCTTTGCTCGTGCGCACGCAAAAAGGTATCAATCACTGGGCCCTTGGTTTCATTGAGGGCGAACGATGGGGGAAAAACGTGGAAATTGTGAGTGGAGATAAACCTGAGATGGAGACTTTGGATTCGGCCTATATGCGCGTCCTGAATAGCAGTACGCTGTTGAAAATGATCTGGCGCGATCGAGAGATTTCGCGAGCCGACATTTCGCAAAGAACGGGCATGAGTCGTTCGACCGTCTCCACCATCGTCGCCGATCTTATTCGTCGTGGGCTCGTAACCGAGACGGGAACAGGGCATTCCAATGGTGGTCGTCGCCCGG
>NZ_DASTAT010000123.1 GCF_035712445.1 Oligoflexus sp.
TGGATATTGGCCCTGATCTGGTCCAGGGTCAGGGGGATCTGTTGCGGCTTCACGCGACTGCCGGGATCCAGATTTTCAAGGCTCAAGACAAAGCCCGGCTCGCTGCGGCCGGTGATTTTCAGATCCCGTTCCATGATATCACCGCGCGATGAAGAGGGCTTTGGCCTCATCCATGTCCTTGTGCTCCTCGCTGTGATCAGCGTAAGCGTGACTCTATATTTTCAAGCCCGCAATCAGTCCATGAAGGCCGAAAAAAGCATAGACAGCAGCAAGTCGGTCCTGGATGCCAACGGGGCTCTGACAGCGGAACTCACTGCGCTGGTCCGGGCCATTCAGCCCGCGGCCCCGGGTTGCCTCGATATGGCTTTGGAAGCCAATGGACGGCTACTTACCAAGGCTTTCGGGACTGCGAAGCTCACCTATACCCAGGATGTTTTGAACGATCAGTGGGTGGCTCCGGGTTTTTCCGCCGCCTCGATCCACGAAAGCTCGCTGCTGCGCACACCCGCGCAACGCTGCCGTCAGCCGCGTTTTCCTCAGAACGCCAGCAATCCGAACGCCAATACCTTCTATTTCTGTTTGAACATAAGTCAGGATGCGAGCGCGCCGGCCGGGTCGTTTTTGAAAGCGCCCTTCGCCTTCGCCGAGGTGGGTTGGAACCTTATCAACCTCCACACAGGAGCCCCCTTGTCCTGTGAGAACTTCGTGAATATCGGGAGCGCAGCAGGTGCGCAAATCTTCTATACTGTTTACTGGAGCACACCGATGGGCGCACAGAATGTTTTTAAGAAGTATACCAACACAGTGACGGTAGGCCGCTAATGAAACGGGAATATTCGCAGGGTTTTTCCCTGGTTGAAATCATGATCGCCATGGCCATCATGGGAATTGTCGCCGTGTTTGCTGCGCGCTTTATGAAAGGCACGCAGGAGGCCAGGGTTCAGGTGAACGCGCGAGCCGATGCCCAGAATAAAACTGCGGCGCTGGCCAAACTCGTCGAACGCGATCTGAATTTCCGGCAGTCCAATACGTCCTTCACCGTGTCGGCGAACGGCACGCGCCTTTCCATTATTCGGCGTCAGGCGGTGGACCTGAATAACCTGTCCTCGTCGGACCTGACCTATGAAGTGCAGTATATCAGCGAATGCGTGAGTCGTCCGGCTCGATTGGGAACGTATCATGGCCTGCGTAGTCAGCTGAACGAAGCGCGCCTGCAGAAAGATGGGCGCTGCCTGAAGATTCTGAATTGCGATGACGCGCAGATTCCCCGCGTGCGCATTCAGATCGTGGGGACAGGGCGGATTCCCACCTATCCGTCCCTCGTTTATCCGGAGCTGCAGTTGAACGGCACGCTCGGTGATCGGACTTTGGGACAGGCGCTTTGCATCACGGCAGCTCCAGACCAACTCCGCATCAGCGTGGATGCGATCCATGCCTTCGGCAATCAGCTTTATAAGGTGGTTTCACACGATAAATCGGTGAGTCTCGGGACCAGCGATTATCAATTGCTGCCGCACGAGCTATAAAAGGAAAAGGCGATCCGCATTTCCACGGATCGCCTTCGAGTGATTACAGGGTTTTCAAGTATTCCAATAGAGCATCGAGTTTCTTTCTGTCTTTTCTGAAGTCGATTCCACCATTGAAGACTTTGATATCGGCATGACCGGCATTGCCGTAACCGGGGATGCGTGTATCATAGCGAACGACGTGTCCCATGCGGGTCTGGCTCTGGCCAGGGTTGTTCTGCTCGGGATTATCATACTCGTCGCCTTTGATCTTCCACTGAAAGCCGACCCATTTTTCATCATAGCTGAAATCATTGAGTTGGAATTCAGTAGGACGCTCTTCAGCCACCAGCAGGTGATAAAGAGTCGGCACCGATCCATTGTGAAGATAAGGTGCGCGGGCCCAGATGCCGTTCAGAGGAACCGAGACATAACCAGGATTATCCACGCGCGGCACCACGACTTCATCATCCGGCACATTGCAATCAGGCAGGGCTTTGTCCTGGCATGCGGCTTTCAAAGCCGTGATCAGGAAAAGCCGGGTGTCCTTGGTCAAACCCGTGGCGCGGCCTGGTTCAGTTCCGATAGCCGCGACCGGCATAAAGGTTTCGTTTTCATGACAGGAAAGGCAAGCCTGCTCGTAAACCGCGCGGCCTTCAGAGGCTTTGCGCAGATCCACTTTGAAGGGATACGCAGGAGCCGGCAGCTTGTCGACGAACGCTGTCGTGGCAAGGCCATTCGGGAAGTTCACGGCCCGTGGATCACCGGCGATGCCGAGTTCAGCACCCAGGTTACGGGTCAGTTTGTTCTTCAGGTTGCCATCCCACTGCGCGAAGATGCGTTTATCCTGGCCCCAGACGCTCATGATATCGCCGATACCGGAAGCCTTGGGAAAGAATTTTTGAAGACCCGCCGCGGGATCGGCCAGGACTTCTGTGGCCGGCACAGCGGCAAGCGACACGGCTATAGGGAAATCAATGTGTCCGGGTGAATTCTGCAGAAGGCGGAGATCGCCTTTCAAACTGAAAGCACCCGCTGTTTGCGCGGCATAGGCTCCACGTTTTTGCAGGCCGTCCTTAAACTGCTGCAGAAGAGTCGCGCCCAAGGCTGGCGACTGCGCCGTGCCGAGGAAGATGGCCTTATCAATGCGTTCCTCTGTGATCCGATCGGGACCATAGAGTTCGCCGTCTTTTTTCGCCATCAGAGCAGCTGTGAATTTTTCCACTGTATAATTGGGATTCTGAACCGCGCGGCCCAGAACTGTACGGAAGCCATTGATGTCACCCACAGTGCTGGGAGCACCGACTAAAAGTTTCACCTGACCATTGGCGTCTTTCACGCGTCCTGTGTGACAGGCGGCGCAGCTGACGTTCACGAGCAGTGGACTGGGAGCCGCGCCGGGTGCAGCAGGAGCCTTGGTGAAGGCGAAGCCCCAGGGCAAAAGATCCTTGGAATCGAGCTTAAAGTAGCCGGTCGCTTCCTCGAATGCAGCGTCCGAGAAAAGCTCGGGCATGACTTCGGGCAGAAGGCGCAGAATAACCGCCGGGGTTCCGTTGAAGGCGACGGGATTTTTCGTGAAGGCGTCATAGCCGGCTTTATTCTGTTCGATATAATCCTGAAGCTGATCGTCCCGCATGCGGCTCAGATAGTTCCACAGCTGGCCGTTGCGCAAGGCGGCTTCGGTTTTCAATTCCGCCGGAATATCCTGGCCTTGACCATAGTACTTCGCGAGTTCATCGACATCGGACCTGGCCGACAGTATGTTATCGGTGCTGATCGTAGGACTTTCGTCCCGAGCCCCGTCCTCTGTATCCTTGTCTTGTTTGATCGTGTTCGTACAGCCACTGATCATGATCGCTGCGATCAAGGCGATCCGGGAGGTCCATGTCTCGTTTCTCGTTACCATGTGTCTTCAAGGCTCCTTTACAGGCGTTCAGGACCCATGACTTTGCAACGACTGTGCACAGGGCAAAGAGCTGTTATGATAGGCGCATGAAGACGGATGCCGTGCGGGGAAATGACCGCTGGTCATGAGGAAAAGGACTTTGGTCAGGGATATCGCGAGGGTGGGCCTGTCAGCTTTCTGCTTACCGCGCCGTCATGAAAACTGACAGGAAGGTGAAGTCTTTTTCATGTATGAAACCGCAGGATTGAGCCCGAAAGTCCAATCCGACTTCAGCCGTTTCAATATTGGGTGAAGGCCAGATACTGCGGATCTTCCACACCGCTGAGCCACGAGAAAGGCCGGCCTTCATAGTTCACAAGGATGATGCGCCCTGCGCCCTGCTCGGCAATGAAAATATTCCCCACAAGGTCGACGGCAATTCCCAGAGGCCCTGCAAGGCCCTCGGCCACGACGTGAGCCCCTGAGGCCTCCCTTTGATGATAGCGGATGACCTGACCATCGGTCACTCCCCCGGCCGCGCCATAGACCCGGCCGGTACCATCTATGGAAACATTCACAGGACGGGGTATATCAGCCCTCTGAGCGCCATCCGCATTCCATCCCCAGGACAGGCTGCTGTCATCATAAACGCCCACCAAGGGGATATCATCCACTCCAAAACCGAGTGCGCTGGGCGCGACCGAGTAACTGCCAAAGTCCCGATCATCACTGAGGCGGCGCACGGCATTCGTTTCGCTTTGAGCCACGTACACCTCGCCGAAACCATCCACAGCCACGACGCTCGGTTCAACCAGTCCCTCACGCACCACTTCATAGGCTGGATCACCACCCGGGAATTTCAAAATGCGACCCGAGCCGAATTCCGCAACATACACATTCTGAAAGCGATCGGTGGCCAGTCCGCGCGGATCACTCAGGCCTTCGGCCATGAGGGTCATCGTACGATCGCGATCGATCTTCCATACCCGGCCTGCTGCGCCTTCCGTCAGATAAAGGGGAAAGTCGAAGATCGGCAATTGACCCTGACGCAAAAGGCGTGAAGGTTCCCGTCCGCAGGCCGCCATCAATACGATCAGGCTCAAAAAAAATATTTTCATAGCATGCGTCCTTAAAATCCATAACCAATGCCAAAGAGCGGATACCCATCGGTCTGCACGATGGCCTCGCCTAGTTTCTCACCATCCTGGGTTTTCACCGTCTGGGTTCGCCAGGTATAGGTGAACTGCAGAAATAGACCTTGAAGACCTCCGACACCGGGCGTGCTTTTCGCAGCTCCCAGGCCAAAGCGGGTTCCGATGGCGAGCATGCTGCCCGCCCCTTCCTGCTCGGCGATCGCGCGATCCGTGAAGGAACGGTTCAGCTTCATCGCGTAACCATATTCCAGGTAAAAAGGATTCCAGGTCAATTCCAGGCGCGGACCATAGGCGGTATCCACTTCGCTCTTGCCCTGATTATCGCGCTGCGCGAAAAGTCCAAGGCCCCACCAGGATCCATGCCAGGTGATATTGGTTTGCGACAGAACCGTGCTGCCTTCCGTGCCCTGCCCACCCTGTTTGGTGGAGTTGCTCATCGCCATGACTCCCAAGGTCGCGGAGATGCCCGCATGCGCGGCGGCGGGCAGGGACAGGCCAAGGACCGTTACAATTCCTAAAGACGTTTTCATGAATATTCCCTCGATAAACCAATATCATGCTCAACACGCATTAGCGTTGGGTCACAAACACCTGAATCTCCGAGCGACTCTCATTGCCGAAGCGATCGGCGGAGACCACCTGGAACTTGTAATATTTATAAGGAGTCAAGTTCTTCAGTTCGACCTGATGGAAGGTGCTGAGCGTTGTGTCCGTCTCCGTTCCCATGTCAGGCGCACTGATACCATACATCACCTTGCTGGTCGCGGCTTCATCCGTCAGCCAAACGATGGTCGCGGAATTCGATGTAATCTGGGCGGTCTGAACCGAGTTGATCACAGGCGCCGCGCCATCATTCAGAACAACTTCTTCGTTTTCCGTTTCCGGATCCGAACTGCCTGCAGCCAAACCATTTTCACCCAAAGGCGAAGTTGGATCATCAGGAACCGTGCAGACTTCCGTGTGATAGGTTCCGCTGACGGCCAGCTCGGGACCTGAGATAGGCGTGCCAAAGCCTCGGCCTGTTGTCGCTCCGCTGGAATTCACACCCAGGTTGCCGGCCACGGCAATATTCAGTTTACCCTGGGCCAGAAGATCTCGCATCACGGTGGCTCCGAATATCGTCTTTAAATCCAGGCTGACTGTGGTCAGAACACTGGTCTGAGGCACTGTGGCCAAAAAACTTTCCCAGGCAGGAACAGCCGCATCATCCCAGGCTTCCACCGCAGTCGTCGCCTGAGTGCGATCGAATCCTGTCTCGGCCACGCCGCGGCCGTTGACCACCAGGGCCGCCTTGCCGCTGGCACTGCGTTTCAATTTCAAATTGATCGACGCCGTGCTTAACGATACTTCTTCGCTTTTCACCTGGGGAAGGCTCGCATCATAATGGAATTCAACCGCTGCGAAGGCGCCCGGTGTGGCCGTCGTGGTCGGTGTTCCCATCGTCCCAGTAAAAGCTGCAGAGCCGGTACTGTTTCCATCCTTGTGAAGGAAGGTATTGGTGAAGGTATAATCCTGGCTTGTGACGCAATCGAGCGAGGCGGATGAAATAGTCCGGCCCTTGATCACCAGATAGGCCTGATACACAGGCGAATCATCCCCTGTGGCCACCGGTAAAAAACCATCCTTCAGAAGGCTTAAATCTGTGTGGCTCGTCCCTTGGGCAAGGTCTGAAACCTTCAGATCGAAGCTATTGCGGGTCGCCTGCTTATAGTGAGACAGGGACCAATCGATAAAGTAAGTGTTCGGAGTCGTCACACCGCTTCCGTAATAAATCGCATCGGTAATTTTTGGTGAAGTTGTATTCACCATGCTTAAAGGTGGGCGACCCGAGAAAACTCCATCCACGAAGATGGCTTCGGTATCCGAACTATCGCGCGCCGTATCGATGACAAGGTGTGCTTCCAGGAACTGATAGTTATTGTCGGGATAATCAAAGCTGAAGTGAAAAGGCGTCTGGCCATCCGTGACAGCCTGACCAATGGAAACCGAAGCTCCGGTAAAGGGAAGGTCGCTGGCCGACCAACCTGGAATCCCGCTGGTTGCCTCTATGATTTGCGTGACAGGAACGATCTGATAGCTTTTGCCCGCCTTTGTCTTCGTCTGGGTCGAGGTGGAGACAGTCCCTTCGGTCCTTCCTCCACCAGATCCACCGAGTGTTGCGGGATCCAGCTCTTCACCGTATTCAAAATCCTGCTTCTGACCGCAGGAGGCAAGCAGGAGCAGCACACAGGATAAATGCGTGGCATGCATTTTCATATTAGCCTCTTCACTATACTGTCCGTCATCATTTGAACGAAGTCCGCGGCAAGAGCCGCTGGATGTTATAAATTCAAATTCGACCCCGCCGAGGGTCACTTAATTGCGGTTAGTTTTGGGAATGAATTCCGGAGGCTGAAGGCATGGTTTGAGTGAGGTCGGCAGGAGGACTTTTGAGGGTTTTGTCCCACCCGCCCGTATACATCTGATTTTATTGACTAATATTAAACGAAAAAGAACGCTCGGTAAGGATCGCACTAGTCCATTCAGTTTTGATGAAGCTGAACAAGATTACCGCAGGTATCTTCGAACACAGCGTACGTACCCCACGCGGCCTGCGTGGGTGGCACGCGGAAAACAACACCCTTTTCCACCAGGGCTTCACTTTCTTTCTGCACGTCATCACTGAAGAAGGTCAAGAGGGGAATCTCGTCTTCATAGATCGCTTTTTGAAAAGCGCGGGCAGCGGGATGAGCATTGGTTTCCAAAGCCAGTTCCACCGAAGGGCCGTCCTTGGACACCAGCGTCACCCATTTATGCTCGGGCAGGGGAATTTCCGTTTTCTTTTGAAAGCCCAGAACTTCGGTATAGAATCGAAGAGCTTTATCCTGATCATCGACAATCACGCTGACGAGTTTTACTTGCATGCGTCCACCCCTTGTCTGTGTGTTCAGGCCCAGTACCCTTCCCTTCCTATAGCATTGCCTCCGAATCACTGGCAAGATTCTGCGCCGCGAGAATTTCGCAAAGTATGGAAAAAGCGATCTGAAGCGGCGTGTCTGTCGGCATATTCAGTCCGGCTGGCGCGCAAAAACGCTGCAAAAGGGAGTTATCCAGACCGCGTTCCAAAAGATCAGCAACGATCAGTCGAGACCGCTTCTCGCTCGCGACCAAGGCCACGTAATCAGCGCCGGAAAGAAGGGCTCGTTCGGCGATGGCCGCATCCTGTTTATGATGACTCGCAATCACCACCCACGCGCCCTTCGGTATATCGAGGGCATTGACGTCCATAGGCAGTTCGCAAACCTGAAGATGCGGCTGCTCCTGGTCCAGGGGGCTATTGCGAAAGACCTGCGCCTTCCATTCCAAAAATTGCAGAATGCGCGTGAATTCTTCGGTAATGCGGGTTTGCCCAAAGACGTAAAGAGCCGAGGGCGTGGGCTGAAGCGTCGGCAGAGGCGCAAGGCCCCAGCCTTTGGTATTCCGCAAAGGTTCGAGCGGATAGCCCTTCCACGCTGCAAGTGAGGAGGCGAGCTGCAGAAAAAGTTCGCGCCACGAATGGAGCGGCAATGAAGGTCCGGCCCCGCTTTCGCTCTGAAAGCCGAGTTCCTTTAAAAATTGAGCGGCCGCCGCGTTCCAAGGTCCGAAGTTGGGCACCGCCACCAGAGGGCTGGAAAAATGCGGCTCCAGATAAACATCCATCACCCCACCGCAGGGCATCAGTCCAAAGACTTCATCATCCAGATCGATTTCCACGATGCGTGGTCTTTTTTCGGAAAGAGCCTCGCAGGCTTCCTGCGATACATGCGACTCGGCACAGCCGCCGCCGATGTATCCGTAAAGGTTGACGCCTTGTTCATCGAAAAGAGCCTTGGATCCGGTCTTGGCCGAGGCCGAGCCTCGGACATTGACGACTGTGGCAATCACGAAGTTGGCGCCGGCGTCTTTGAGGGACTGAGCCCTGCGAAAAAGTTCAGGAGGTGAAGTGAGCATGATAATCCTCGATCGTATCGATATCAATGCGTCCCCTGTCGAGAGCTTGATACCGCACGCTATCCGGATAGCGTTGAAAAAGAAAGGAGCAGCCCTTGTCACTGGCAGGCTGCTCCAAAATTTCCGAAAAATAAGCCCGCGGTATGATCACCGGATGCCCGGGTTTTCCTGCGCTTTCCGAACGCAGAAGGTCCTCGGGCCTTCCGTCCTGCCAGGCAAGGCAGGCGGCGCGGTAATCATCAGCCGTAAGAAACGGCAGATCCACGAGGGTGATCAGAACCGCAGTGGCATCCGCAGGCAGAGCGTGAATGCCGGTCTGGATCGAACTCAAAAGGCCCGTGGCGAAATCAGCGTTATAAGCCTCGCGCACGGGCATATTCGAAGCCAGAGCGGATTCCCACACAGCGTCGCGCTGCGAACCCGTGACCAGAATCAGATCCTGAAGTCCCGCCAGATAAAGCTGCTGCAGCGCGTGCTGAACAAAGGTCGCTTCACCCAGGCGCAGAAGTGCCTTGGCCTTGTGCCCCATGCGACTTCCCTGGCCAGCGGCGAGCAGCAGTGCTGAGATCATGCGAGTCCCTTGCTAAAAGGCTGCGTGCGTACACGCTTGCCATTCAATTTAAAAATCGCGTTGGCAATGGCCGGAGCCAAAGGCGGCAGACCCGGCTCACCAAGGCCCGTCGGTGCATCCGTCGAAGGCACGAAATGCACGTCGATCAACGGCATTTCAGGGATACGCACGACCTGATAGTCATGGAAGTTGCCCTGCTTCACCTGGCCTTTATCCAAATTCAAATCCCCGTAAAGACAGGCAGACAGCCCATAGACGATGGCGCTTTCCACCTGGGCCCGGGCCCCTTGGGGATTCACCACGGTTCCGCAGTGAACAGCGCTGACGATCTTATGAACCTTGACATCGCTTCCGCTCAAGGAGACTTCCACAACATGGCCCACAACGCTATTGAAGGATTCATGCACGGCAAGTCCGAGCGCCCGACCAGCCGGCATTTTTTTGCCCCAGTCGGATTTTTTCGCCAAAAGATCGAGCACCGCCTGATGCCGTGGACTTTTTGCGATCATGGACTTGCGGTACTGCAAAGGATCCTTTTTCGCCGCTGCAGCCAATTCATCAATAAACGTTTCCATCACATAAGCTGTATGGGTATGCCCCACCGAACGCCACCAGAGCGTTGTGATCGGCACCTTCATCAGCTGCAGCTGCAGGTGGAAATCAGGCAGCGTATAAGGCGTATTATCCACACCTTCGATGGACGTGGGATCAATCCCGGTCTTGTCAATTTGAGGTGCAAAGATTGAGCCAGCCATCACACCCTGGCCAACGATCTTATGATCCCAGCCACTCACCTTGCCCTTGGCATCGACACCGGCTTTGACGCGGTGCATGGTCATCGGTCGGTAGTATCCGCCGCGTGTATCATCTTCGCGCGTCCAGACCACCTTGATCGGTTTTTTCAGCTGCTTGGCGAGTACGCTGGCTTCGACGACAAAATCGCTGTCCTTGTTTGCGCGCCGACCGAAACTGCCTCCCGCATAGGTCGTGTTCACCACGATTTTTTCAGGTGGCAGACCGAGGATCTTGGCTGCGACCATACGATCGCCTGTCGGCATCTGATGACCGGCCCAAATCGTGGCGCTCTGACCGTCATAGGCCACCGTGCAGTTCATCGGCTCCATGCAGGCATGAGCCAGATACGGAAATTCATAGGTGGCATCCAAAGTGGTCTTGGCCTTTTTAATGGCCTCTTCCGCTTTACCGACGGCCTTGACCGGAGTTCCCGGTTTTTCCAGGCTTTGCAAAAAAGCTTTTTTCAAACCTTCATCGGTGACCAAGGGATCATCGGACAGCTTCCATTGAACCTTGGCCGCATCACGCGCTTTCATGGCAGCCCAGGTGTTGGTCGCCACAAACGCCAACTTCTGGCCGTCGAATTTGATGATCTCTTTCACACCAGCCACAGCCTTGGCGGCTTTTTCATCAAAGCCCTGCAGCGTGGCGCCGAAAGGCGGGCGGGCGATCACCGCGTACAGCATATCCGGAACCTTCACATCGAGTCCGAAGATCGCTTTGCCCGTGCTTTTCTCCAGAGCATCCACGCGCTTCATGGACTGACCGATGATTTTAAACTGCTTCGGATCCTTCAGTTTAATCGGCGCCGGCGGTGTTTGTTTTGCGGCGGCATCGGCAAGTTCACCGTAAGTCAAAGACCCTTTTTTCGGATGATGCACTGCGCCTTTTTCCGCGCGAATTTCTTTCGCCGGCACGCCCCACTTTTCAGCGGCTGCAGCGATCAGCATTTCCCGCCCCATGGCTCCGACCGTGCGCAGCTGATCCCAGGATGAGGTCACCGAGGTGCTGCCACCGGCCATCTGAATCGGCATGAAGGTGGCGTTATACACAGGATCCACGGGAGCGGATTCACAGCGGATCCGCTCCCAATCGCATTCCAATTCCTCGGCGATCAACTGGGCCAGCGACGTATTCACGCCCTGCCCCATTTCCAGTTTATTGATGATCAAACGAATCGAATTATCGGGGCTGATTTTGATAAAGGCATTCGGCAGCGCGGCGCTCTTAAAGTCTTTATTTGCCGTCACTGCCTCCTGGGCGAAAGCGAATTTGGCAAAACCAGCGGGCAGTGTGAAGGCCAGCACCAGACCGGAGCTGACAGCGGCACCCGTTTTTAGAAAATCACGACGGCTCGGCTGACCTGGGAAAAGATCCAACATGAAACGTCTCTCCTCGTCTTCGGGTTGATGATGGATTAACTGCGT
>NZ_DASTAT010000124.1 GCF_035712445.1 Oligoflexus sp.
CCAGTCGATCACTATGTATCCATGACTCTTAGCGAAACCTATGGCCGGCGCGATATTCTGGCGAGCGAATGCATTGATATCTGGGACAGCACCCACGGTGGGTCGATAGACGTTGATAGTCCCTGGCTCAGCAGCGATCTGCGCGTGGACTGGCGAAACGCTGCCGGTCAGATTGATCTTGAAATCAGTGATGCCTGGGGTCCGCTGAGCAGTCATAGCTTTGATGAAGAGTATTTTCGCAAGGGAGGCAGTACGGAACTGGCGATCGTTACGGATGGACAGGATTATCTTCTTCAGCTCTCTGGACCTTATTGCACGTCCCGCTAAAAACGTGAGGCCCTGGGCCCGTCCTGGCAGGTGGGGGATACGTGGCCATGGCCCATCCCCCTCCACCGATCAGCTGTTGTAGAACCACTTGAAGTAATCGCGGGGTTCACGCGGCATGAAGACATTGGCCAGCAGCCGATCTTCCAGACTCTTCTCACTTTCCTTGAATCCAAACAGGCGACGCAATTTTTTAAACAATGGAAATCCCTCCGTGATGCAACTATCGTCCCCATCTTAAAAAAACAGCGCGCGAAGCTCAACTGATAAAAAGAACCTTTGAGCGCTTGCAGGAATTGACATCAAGGCCTTAAAATTTTTCTTACATAAGGAGAATTCAATATGCGTCTTGCCTGGATGATTCCTGTCTGTCTTTGCTTACAGCTCATGTCCTGCACGAAGAAGAAGCCAGCAGAGACGGCATCCGCTCCTGCCGAAGCCTCGCCAGCCGTGGCAGTGCCGCAGGATGCGACCCATGCCAACTTTCCTTTAACCGCGCAGCCGTCGGGCGAAATCCGCAACGAATGGATTCCCTCACCGCACGAAAAAGCCCAGTTGGAAGTCCTGGCCACGGAAGCGAAGCAGTTCGCTGAATTGAAGAACAAGCCCGAGAAAGCTCTCGCGCTCTTCAAACAGCACTGCGCGACCTGCCATGGGCCTGAAGGACGAGGCAACGGCCCGGGCGGCGACAGCTTGCCCGTGATTCCGACGAATTTTCATGAATGGCCGATCAAGTATGGTCGCGCCCCGCATGAAGTGGCGCTGACGATCACCAGCGGACGCAATGAGGGGGTGATGCCACCTTTTGGTGCTGTCTTGAAGAAAGAGGAACTCTGGTCGCTCGCATGGTTGGTGAGCTCCTGGATCGAAGCCCGGCCGGATAGCAAAAAGCCTTAAGGGTCACGAGGCCAAGGTCGCGGCATGGCCTCAGTAGGCGCCGCGGCCGGTCAGCATCACCCAGATGGTAAGGAAAATGAGTTTGATGTCGAGCCACAGTGACCAATTGTAAACGTATTCCATGTCCATGCGCATCCATTCCTTGAAGGACACGTTGCTGCGCCCGCTGACCTGCCAGATGCAGGTGCAGCCCTGCTCGACGACGAGGCGGCGGCATTGCCACTTTTCCCAATGAATCACTTCGGAGGGCAAGGCTGGGCGCGGACCGACCAGGCTCATATCACCAATCAGCACGTTCCAAAGCTGTGGCAATTCATCCAGACTGGTTTTGCGCAGAAAACGGCCCACCCGGGTCACGCGCGGATCGTTGCGGATTTTAAAGACCGGACCATCGCTTTCATTCTTTTCCAGCAGAGTCTGCTTCAGAGCCTCAGCATTCGTCACCATGGTGCGGAATTTATGCAGGCGGAATAAGCGGCCGCCGCGACCGACCCGGGTCTGGGAAAAGTAAATCGGTCCTTTGCTATCGAGTTTAATGGCGAAGATCACAAAGCCCACGATAGGCGCGAGCAAAATCAGGGCGGCACCAGCCAGAAGTATATCCATGAATCGCTTTAAAAAACGCTGCACAGGACGATTCACCGCCTCGCGCGTGAGCATGCGGCTCAATTCGGGGCTGAAACGCAAGGCCGTGCGACCGAGGTCCTCGTTTTGCCAAAAGACATGAGGTGTCGGCCGCAGCGTTTCAGGCTTGGGCGCTTGAATTCGAATTCCATCCAAGGTTTTGGACTGAGGCCTTATCTTTTTAATTTCCGGCAGCTGGTTCTGATCCGTTTCCATGACAACTTCCCTCTTGGCCAGAACGCGCAACGCGTCCTGAGCCTAAAAGAGCAAGTTCGGATCCAAGCTTACTTTGCGGAAATTATTGGATTATTACCGGTTGGAAAGAGCTTAGAATCAAGACTCCTGTCAAGGTTTTTGACAGGCAAGGACGGCATCGACCCGGGCGGGATCGATGCCTTCCTTCAGGCGACAGTCACGCGGTTGCGGCCTTCGCGCTTGGACGTGTAGAGGGCCTCGTCGGCTTTTTCGACGAGGATCGTCTTATCCTTCACATCCTCGGCGAGGTAGCTGACACCAAGGGATATCGTAACTTTGAGATGCGTATCCCCATGAGGGATCGCCATGGTTTCGACCGCCTTGCGAATACGTTCCGCAACCAGCGTCGCCATGTCGGGACTGGTTTCCGGGAGGATCACGGCCATCTCTTCCCCACCATATCGCGCGACCACATCGGACTTTCTGCAGGTGTCACGAATCGCCGCCGCCACCCGCTTCAGCACAAGGTCACCGATCTGGTGGCCCCACTTGTCGTTGAAGCCTTTGAAGTGATCTATATCGATCAGGATCAGGGAAAGATTCCTGAGGTTCCGCTGCGACTGCAGCATCTCCTGTTCGAGCATGCTCTGGAAATAATCGTGGTTATAAAGCCCCGTGAGCCCATCGGTGGCCGCCTTGACGGAAAGCTCCAGGCGACCGGCAGCAGCGAGGCAGATGATTTCCAGCGTTTCAATGCGTTCGGCCGTGAAGGTGCTGTTGGCCCTGTTGTTCTCCAGGTACAAAAGCCCGACGATGTCCGATTCCGCGCCGATGCCAACGGTGATCGGAATGCAGAGGATCGACCAGACCTTGTTCTTTTGAATGTAAGGCTCGCGGTGAAGGCCCGGCAGCACATCCTGGGCGATGCTGGCGTTATCGATCACGATGCCTTTCTTCGCCCGCCGCACATAGTTGATGACCATGCGGGACAGGTTATGGCTGTGATCGACGGCCACCGACTGCAGAATCTTCGGCGCTTCCTGATCGACCGAGCTTTCCGCTTCGATGAAGAACTCGCCTTCTTTTCTAAGGAGCAAGGCGCCTTTTTGAGCGCCGGCGAATTCAATGGCACTGGAGATGATTTTTTCGAGCATCCGGCTATGGACGTTCTCTTCCGCGATGGCAAGAAGCGCCCGCTTCAGGGTGGTAATGTCGATCGTGGACGAGGACATGGTCGCCAGTGAACCGGTCAGCGCGCGTTCACCCATGTGACCGCTGAGCATCTGCGGGTATTTCTCTTCCAAAAGCCGCGCCTTGGCCATGGCGCCCCAGCGTTCATAGTTATAGCGTGCGCGTTTCATATAGGCGTAAGCCGCCGTGTGGCGACCCTGGGTCAGATGGAACTTCGCGGCCAGTTCGTTGGCCAGCGCTTCATCCTGAAGATACTGATTGGCTTTTGCCAGCGAGATGGCTTCATCGAAAGCCAGCTGCGCATCGTAGGCCTTGCCGCGCAGCGCCAGCCACTCGGCACGCAGGAGCGCATGCTTATGCTGGAAATTCATAGGCGCCATGCGGCTCCATTTTTTATAGCGGGCGAAGGTCTGCTTAATGATGGCATTGGCTTCCTTGCGTTCAGCGGCCGCGAGCATGGGCCAGCGGCGGATCAGGGCGAGGCTGTAGTAGTAGAAGAACACGGCGCCGGTCACTGTTCCCATGACGACCTTGAACAAAGGAGCAGCCTTGCGGGCCGCAGCCACGGCTTCTTCCGAGTTGTCGAACGTATAGGCGAGGACGCACTTGAGGAAGTAGGTATTGAAAAGTCCGCTGGCGTCCTGATTGTGTTCGTAGATGGGAAGCATACGCTCCTCATCGAAGGTATCGCCCTTCAGGATATGCGGCGCGGGGCTCTTCGTCTCCATCAGATTCTGCACGGCCTCGTGATACATCCGCAGCTGCTCTTCATCGGCTCTTTGACCCAGCTGCTCGGTGACCACTGCGAATTTGGTCATTTCCTCGGCCAAAGGCCTGAGTTCGCTGCCGACCAAAAAGCTGCGGAGGCAGTAGCCCGCCACGCCGTGGGCTGCGAATTCGAAGTCACCGGCGTCCAAACCCGCCTGATGCGCATGCAAAAGGGGTTTGAGCGTGGCGCGGATATGATCCTTCCAGGGCCGGATGAACATGTTGAAGCAGACGAGCGTGGCCGATTCGATATCCTTGGCATTCAGCTTTTCATAGAGCTTGATGCCGAGTTCGCCGAACTTATAGCCCGTCTTCACGTCCCCCAGCATGGCCGCCATCAGCATACCATAGGTGGTATAGGCCAGGGCGGACGTCGAGGTATTCCCATAACGCAGGGACGTTCGGATCAGGGTGCCCGAGATCAAAGGCACCTGCCGCGGGAAGAAATAGAAGATGGCCTGGGCCATGGAATAAAGAAAGTGCATCTGCGCCAGGTGAAGGGGATCCTTCATCTCCGGCAGATTCAAAAATTCATCCTGAGTCTTCTTCCGCACCAGCCAATGGGTGTAAAGGAAGGATGTCACGATCCTGAACCAGCTGGGATTCTGCGGGATATGCACGCCCAATTCCGCCAGGATTTTCTTGCCCAGCGCTATGGCTTCCTGCATATCGTTGCGTGCGACCGCAGCATGCACCTTGGTCTCATACGCGGGAATCTTTTCAATCAGCGTCCGACCCCGGGCCAGGACCACATCAATGGCGTCATGCATCGTTTCATAGGCTTTCGCCAGGAATGCCAGCTCGGCCATTTCCTTATAGAGGTCGAGCATGAGGGCATGATAGTTCGTCCAGTCATCGACCTTTTCCTGGCTGGCCGCAGCCTGCAGATATTCCAGGGCGGTCTGGTACGCGGCGGAAACCTTGGCCTTCTTCGCGGCATAAAGGTTGAGCTGGATCAATTCGATCCGCTCGGCATCGTTTTTGATCAGCTCCAAACTGCCGTTCAGATGGTTGACGATCGCGAAGACATAATCATCGCGCCGCGCGCCTTTATGAAGATCCAAAAGGCTTCGTCCCACTTTATAGCGAACGAGCTTGCGGGAACCTTCGTCGATCAGGTCATAGGCGGCCTGCTGAATGCGATCGTGCGTGAATTTATATTCGATGCGCAGATCCTGATTTTCGATCGGGATTTCCAGCTCGACAAGGCGATAGCCGTCCCCGATCGGGACGATCAGGCCCTGCGACATGGTTTCGCGCAGAAGGCTCGCGGTATTCTGCATGCTCTGGGCCGCGACCTGGGCGAGCGTGACAAGGTCAAAGGTCTGACCAATGCAGGACGCCAGCTGCACCAGCTCACGCGTGGGCTGGCTGAGCTTTTGAATGCGGGTGCTCATCAGATCCACGACGTTATCGGTCATGTTCGCTGAGCGGATCTTTTCCAGATCCCATTCCCAGGTGCCTTTTTCCGGATTGAAATAGAGCAGCTGGTCGGTATAGAGCGAACGCAGGAATTCATCGGTGAAGAAGGGATTGCCGCCGGTTTTTTCCTGGACCAGCGACGCCAGCGGCTGAACGCGTTCCACGGTGGTATAAAGAGCGTCCGCAATCAGCTGGTTGACCTCGCGGCCGGCCAGCGAATGCAGCTGAAGATGGCCGAAGGGGAAGTCATTGGCCTCCAGCTCCTGCATATACATCGCAAGGGGATGGGTGCTGCTGACTTCATTGTCGCGATAGGAGCCGACGAAGTAGAAATGCTGCAGGCGACGATCCTGCATCATCAGGTCGATGAGTTTCAAAGAGCCGCTGTCGATCCACTGAAGGTCATCCAGATGCAGGACCATAGGATGCTCGTGCTCACAGAAGACCTTGACGAAATTTTTGAAGACGAGCTTGAAGCGGTTATCGGCCTCGTTGGGACCGAGCAGCTGCACGGGCGCCTGGGGACCGATGACGAGCTCCACTTCCGGCAGCACATCAATGATGATCTGACCGTTGGGGCCCAGAGCCTTCATGATCTTCTGCCGCCATTCAATCAGACTCGATTCGGGTTCGCCCAGGAGCTGGCGCACGAGTTCGCGGAAGGCATCGACGAAGGCCGAATAGGGCGTGCTGCGGCGGAACTGATCAAACTTGCCGGAAATGAAGTGACCGTTGTGCTGCGACACGGGTTTCTGCAGCTCGCGGATCAGCGAGGATTTTCCCACACCGGAATAACCGGCCACGAAGAAGACTTCACGGCCGCCTTCGGCAACCTTCTCAAAGCCCTGGATCAGCTGCTCCAGTTCCTTCTGCCGACCATAGAGGATCTCGGGAATATGGAAGCGATCCGGCACATCCTGAAGACCGAGCGGGAATTTATCGACGGTTTTCTGTTCGCGCAGGCTTTTGAAAATCTTCTGCAGATCGACCATCACGCCCCAGGCGCTCTGATAGCGATCCTCGCAGTTTTTGCTGAGGAGCTTCAGAATCAAATCCGCCAGCACTTCAGGAATCTGATGATTGAAATGCCGTGGGGGTATCGGTCTTTTCGCTATATGGAAATGGATGAGCTGGAGTGGATCTTCCGACTCAAAGGGCAGACGATTGGTGAAGAGTTGATAAAGAGTCACGCCGAGGCTGTAGAAATCGCTGCGGTAATCTATAAAGCGATTCATCCGTCCGGTCTGCTCGGGGGACATATAGGGCAGGCTGCCTTCGGTCACGCCGCTGCTGCTCAGCTCAGCCTGCTCGCGCAGAAGCTTGGTGGAAATGCCGAAATCAATGATTTTGACGTCACCCGTTTCGCGGTTATAGAGGATATTGGTCGGGTTCAGGTCTTTATGAATAATATTCTTACTGTGAATCTCAACCAGGCACTTGGCCGCTTTCTGCGCGATATCCAAGCCTTCGAGCAGCGAGACGCCACCAGCGCGTAGCACTTCTTCGAGCGACACTCCACCTGTGTCTTCGAAGACCAGCATGGGCGCGTTCTGATGCTTTTCGTAAGCCAAGGCCACCGGGGCACAGCTCAGGCCGGATTCAGTCACGATGCGATACTGGTTTTTATAGCGGGCGATTTCGTGACGTTCCAGAAATTCTTCCTGGAGTATCTTCAAAATCACACGCTTGTGATCGGACTCCCGAACGGCTTTGAACACCGAACTGCGTGGACTTTCGAAAATTTTCACAAGATGCGTATAACCCGGAACCCGTACGAGATCCGACTCTTCCGCAATGCTCTTGGGCTTGGCAGCTATCCCCATGGGCGTTTTCCTTGCATGACCTGGTTTCTCAGGAAGAGTATCGGTGCGCCTCGGGGGAAGCTTGATGAAAGCGAACACCCGAACACAAAAAACTTGAATTTCCCGGTTTGGTCGATCCGGCAAGACCGGGACGCTTCACCAATGATCATCGCTTGCTGGCGAAGGCATGCTTTGCTAGTCTAAGCAGCGCAACGGTCGCACAAGGAGTTTGCCATGCAGGATGCGCTGGTCGAGATGAGTCGTCATTCGGTGACCCGACAATTACTCAAGCGAATCGGCATCCGTCCCCCGCTCCCCCTTCTGCGATCCTATCGGCCCTGGTCCGACGCCCTGCTCGGCGGCAAACGGATACTGGTCAATAAAGGTGGTCAATATGCAGAGCAGCTGATTCCGGGTCTGCAGGCGCAAAAGGCGAGCGTGGATCATCTCGGCAGTCTGACGGAACTCTCGGGCGAGGCGCGCGTTCCCGTCGTGGCCACGGTGTATCAGGCCACTCTTTTTGATGCGACCGATTTTCGTGAGATGTCCCGACTGCGGGATCTTTATAATTTCTTTCGTCCCGCTCTGCATCACTTCGGTTCCCATCATCGCATCGTGATTCTGCTCGCGCAGCCCGATCCTCACGGTTCCCCTGAGCATCAGGCCGTCCTGTCCGCGATCGAAGGTTTCGCCAGGAGTCTGGCCAAAGAGAGCGGGCCCCGCGGCGTGAATGTGAACTGCATTCGCGTCGAGGCCGCACCGGATACCCTGGAACGCCTCGGGCCGATGGTGCACTTCTTCCTTTCCGATTATGCCGCCTTCATCACGGGCCAGATCCTCGATTGCACGAGCCTGGCCGCGCGCCGACCGATCCCTGCGCTGGCCGGATCATTGGCCGGTAAACGCATCCTCGTCACAGGAGCCGCCCAGGGCATTGGCTACGCGATCTGTCGCCGGCTGGGGGAGGAAGGGGCGCATGTCTATTGCCTCGATCGACCCGAGAATCAAAAGTCGCTGGAGGAACTCGCGCAGCATATCGATGGTGAAATCGTTCTGATGGACCTTGGTCTGCCGGATGCCACGCAGCAGATCGCCGATCGGCTGCAGACGGCGCCGCCACTCGATGGCATCGTGCATAACGCCGGCATCACGCGGGATCGCACGCTTTTCTCCATGGGCGATAAACAATGGGACCAGGTGCTGAACATCAACCTCGAAGTGGTCGTGCAGCTCACGCAGGAACTTTTACACCGCGGACGTATCGCGGATAATGGCCGCATCATCTGCATGTCCTCCATCAGCGGAATTTCGGGAAATTTCGGTCAGACCAACTACAGCGCATCGAAAGCCGGGCTCGTGGGATTCGTACGGGCCCTATCCCGGCATCTCGCGACCCAGGGCATGACGGCAAATGCCGTGGCGCCGGGCTTCATTGAAACGTCGATGACCGCACGCGTGCCGTTCATGGTCAAGCAGTTCGCGCGCCGCATGTCGAGTCTCGGCCAGGGCGGATTGCCGGATGATGTCGCGGATCTTATCTGTTTTCTGGCGAGCCCGGCATCCCAGGGGATTACGGGAAGCGTCATACGCGTGTGCGGCGGAAATTTCCTGGGAGCTTAAACTGAGAACCGTGATCATTTCACGGCGAATATTGTGGGTGGGCATATACTTGAAATAACCGGCGTAATCGAAAACACTCAAGCTGGGTTGAATATGCCTCCGAAAGCAGGATTAGCTTTTGGAGGAACTCCCTGTGAATCGT
Organism: Oligoflexus sp.; assembly: GCF_035712445.1. NCBI lineage: Bacteria > Pseudomonadati > Bdellovibrionota > Oligoflexia > Oligoflexales > Oligoflexaceae > Oligoflexus > Oligoflexus sp. The sequence goes on from NZ_DASTAT010000124.1 coordinate 8,986, forward strand.
ACACTCTTACCATTGGTCACTCTTTCGGCGAGCATAGTCCTGGGCACGGCCTGTGGGACTGCGGTGGAAGAGCAGAACCTGCGCAAAGTCGCGCAAGGGGCTCTGGATGCCTTACCCGCTCAGCCGGTGGAATTCTCCTTCTCCCTGCCCTCGCGCAGCAGTCTGGGATTGGATTCAACCCTTCTGAAAGAGAAGATGACAGGTTATGCCTGGCGAATCGAAGGCCAGGGTGAACGCTGTCTGGATACCAAAGTCCATGAATCTTACGGACCTTATGAAGATGCCCGCACCTATGCGATGCAGCTGTCCGCGACCTGCAACTACCTCGTGAAAATCATGGTCGGTGAACTGGCTCCGAAACCCGCATTGAACCTGACGGCCACCATCAACTACGAAGCGCACATCAAACCCGTCATTCAAAAGGAATGCGTCAGCTGCCATCCGGATTATTCGGATTTCGCCGCGGTGCAGAAGAATGCGAGCAGCATCGTCGCGCATGTCGAGAATGAGACCATGCCCCCCAATGCCCCTTTGGATGGCGGCACCATCGCGCTGTTCCTGGCCTGGAGCGATGATGGTTTCCAGAAGGAAGATCCCAATCCTCCCGTTGTGATGCCATCGGATCAGGCTTTGAGCGCCGTTTACTATCGCAACAACAATAACGACTTCATCAAGTCCTATGAACTCATGGGGCGCACGACTTTTGAACTACTCCGCTCGCTCTGGATTCAACCGGCTGGCGAGGCCCTGGGTCTGAACAATCAGCAAATCTATACGTTCCGCGTGTCGACGCCGGCATCGAGCGGAACGGCAGGACTGAAAGATTAGAGAAAGCTTGGAATCTGCGAAGTGATATGGGCTTTCGGAAATTCCGGAAGCCTTTTCTTTTCGCATAGTTAGAGAACTTTTCCTCATTTTTTTGGGGCGTCGTCCGAAAAAACTCCATGAAGATGGGGGTACTCTGTGGCACGCGTAGGACTCAGAAAAGAACAGATGAAAAGCATCCTTCTTTGTAAGGATCGCGACTTCAAACGCAAGGCCGTGGGCCATTTGAATAACTCGGCGTTCGCGGCCGAGAAGTTCGTCGTCGAAAAGATGAGCGATGCCGTGGAAATCCTCGATCGTGACCTGGATGTCGAGAACTTCGTGATCGACGCCTCGCCCTTCAGTTCCGATGAAATCAAAGGCATGCTTGATCTTTATCAGCGCCGCTCGAAGAACCCCGAGGTGCGCTTTCTCATCTATCTGGACGAAGCCTATCAAAGCAAGGAAAAGGACGTGATTCTGCAGGTCCTGCCGAAGGCCAATGTCTTCTTTCTGCCGCCGGCTCAGAATCACTTCAATAAAGCCTTCCACGGCGGCCGGGCCATCCCGGATCCCCCTGCGCCCAGCGCCTCCGAGCAGGCCGCGAAAGAAGGCCCGGCTTTGACCCTGATCGAAACCTCTGCGCATATCAAGGAAACCGTCGAGCTTTTGAACTCGGTGTCCAAGGATCGCTCGCGCCTCGATATCCTGAAGCAGATCGGTCAGCGCTTCAATGGAATCATAGGAACCTTCTCCTTCTTCCTTGCGAAGCCTGGCTATGCGAAGGTCAAGGATCTGGCGACCATTATCGACGATATTTCCCGGACCTATGAAGATTCGGATGATCACAATGCCTTGACCGAAAAGCACTGGCAGCTTCTGATGGAAAGTGCCAAGACGCTTTACCTGATCCTGAAGGATTTGCGGGAAAACCGCCCCCTGACCCCGACCTATGTGGAAAAGGCCAATGCCTTGATTGCGCTCTATTCGAAAGATACCGATATCCGCAAACGCTCCAGCCAGACCCAGGATGAAGTCGATCGCATCGTCGATGTGGCCGCTGAGATCCTCAAGCTCACAAGCTAGTACATTTCGACGCTAATTCCCTCATCGAAAAAACCAATGCTGAAGCAAATGCCACCCTATGTTATAAGTTTAACGTGGAGAGTGGCGTTCCGAATCTGTTGTTCATGAGGGAGGAACTCTATGTACCTGGCGGAAACTGAAGGTATCTCTGTCAACGTTGAGCCGCATTTCATTGCCAAGGAAAGCAATAGCGGTGTCGACTATTTTATTTACTCGTACACGATCACGATTCGCAACAACAGCCAGTCCAGCTGTCAGCTGCTGAGCCGACATTGGGTGATCCGTGACGGTCTCGGCCGTGAAGAGCACGTGGTCGGTGAAGGCGTGGTTGGCAAACAGCCGATTATTCGGCCGGGTGAGTCCTACACCTATCGCAGCGGCTGTCCCCTGGCGACCGCCACCGGTAGCATGCGGGGAACCTATCAGATGACGGGTTCCAATCATCGACGTTTTGACATCAAAATACCCCTGTTTTTCCTCAGACCGGATTGCCCACGCTATGGCGCATCCAATATGACAATGCAACGCTGAAATAGAAAAGGCTTCCCGAAACGGAAGCCTTTTTCAAGAACGCAGGATGGTTCTGCAGTTTCAGATCGAAACGTTATAGCTCACCGAGAGTTCGCGCTCAAAGGGCTCGATCTCTGTGGGATAGTTGTAGTGCAGGAAGTTATATTCCGCCATGAAGTACATGCGGGGCGAGAAACGGATGCCCGCTCCGAAACCTGAATGCGGGTTGTACTTCGGTCCCACCGTGATACTGGTCGGTTCCCGGCCCATCTCATCTTTCTCAATGATCCGCTGCATGGCCGTTATGCCCAGCTTGAAGCGCAGAATGAAGATCGAAAAGCTGGGATCCACCAGCAGCGAGAACTTTCCGACGCGCTGGGTTTCCTTGATTTTGACCTCATTGTCCGGCTGATCGGTATCCATATTGAGGTCCTGGGCAAAGTCGATTTTGCCGTATTCGTCCTTGGCCGCGGAGACCTTGGAGGTCGTGGTCAGAACGCTCTGGCCCACGGACAGCTGGGTTTTGAAGAGTTTCCAGAAGCTCACCGAGGCCTGAATGCCGTATTCCTGGCGCTGTTTCAGGGTTTCATTCTCGGTTCCGCTGCTTTTCTTTCCGGGGGTTACACTTTTCGTTGATTTTATACTGACATAGGGCGAGATCGTCACACCGGCCCAAGCCTTTGAACTTCCTAAAATAATCATTGTAGCGAGGGCGGATTGCCAAATTATACGTTTCATCGCAGACCTCCTGGCGTTCTGACCATGCGATCGGCAAAATTTACCGTAACTTGAGCCCTTCAGGGTGATTCTCCAGGCTTGTGGCAATGGGTGGAGTTGTTTAAAACAGAGCGTCTGTGTATCCAAACGCTGAGGGAGACCATGCAAAAACAGATACTCGGGTTCTTCGCCCTTCTTTCCGCCATTACGACAAGCATCATGCTTTACAATAAAAGCCTCGACACGGGCCTGATTGCCAGTGTCGCGACTCTGATCTTCATCACCCTGCATCTGCGCTTCCAAGGCCAAAAACCCGCTGTGGTCAAGGAAGAGAAGCCAGCCATCAAATTGATCGACGAACTCAACGATCGCTTGAATGCCAGCAAACACCAGGCGCAAAGCCTTCAGGCCCGCCTGAAAGAATTGGAAGCCGACACCAAAGCCGCGGATAGCGAGGATGCAGCCGTGCTGATGTTCCTGCGCGTTCTTCAGGAAAAGAGTCGCCTGCTGGATTTCGCGCTCACCGATATCGCGCGTTTGCCCGATCCCCAGGTCGGAGCCGCCGCCCGCGTCGTGCATCAGGGCCTGCGCACGGTCCTTCAGGATTCCTTCGACATCAAACCCATCGCCGATGCCAGCGAAGGGCAGAATCTGGAGCTGCCCGATAATTTCGATAGCTCGCGTTATCGTATTCTGCAGCAGGCGGCCGGTGATCAGAAAGCGCAGGGCATCGTCCTGCACCGCGGCTGGGAAGTGAAAAAAATGAATCTGCCGCGCACGCTGCGGCGTCCCGGTGATCCTTTGCCATCGGTCCTGGCTCCGGTTGAAATTGAAGCGCGCGAGGTCCTGCAATGAGTGACACGAATAAACTCGTTCGCGGCATTGATCTGGGAACTTCGAACAGTGCGATGGCGGAAGCTGACGCAAGCGGAACTGCGCGCCGCCTCGTTCCCATGGCCCAGCTCGATGGACCGGGACGCATCGTTGAGCACGAGCTTTTGCCTTCCGTGGCTTATCTTGCCGATCATCGGGATATGAGTCCGGCCGACCTTGCGCTGCCCTGGGATGTCAGCGGACATGCGCCTTTGGTCGGACGCTGGGCACGGGATCTGGCGCTTTTAAGCCCGGAAAAAGCCATACTTTCAGCCAAGTCCTGGCTTTGCTATGGCGGTCAGAAACTTGCGCGTCTGCCGCAGGGCGCACCGGAAGAAAAATCCTGGACAGCCGTTCAGGCTTCGGCGGCTTATCTGAAGCACATGCAGGCGGCCTGGGATGTGAGGCACGATGATGTGCAGCCGGAGCTGACTGTTTTAACCGTACCAGCATCCTTTGATTTGGTCGCCCGACAGCTGACCGAAGAAGCGGCAAAGCAGGCTGGCCTTGCGTCGGTGACGCTTTTGGAAGAACCTCTGGCCGCTTTTTATGCCTGGCTCGGCGCGCATGAAAAACACTGGCAGGATGTTTTGAAACCAGGGGATCTGGTGCTCATCTGTGATATCGGCGGCGGCACCAGTGATTTCAGTTTGATCGCCGTCTCCCAGGATCAGGGGCTTTTGCGCCTCGATCGCATCGCGGTCGGTCGTCATCTGCTTTTGGGCGGGGATAACATGGACCTTGCGCTCGCGCATCATGTGCAGGCGCAGATGGGGACGACTCTCGACACCTGGCAATTCCAGGCCTTGCAGCAGCAGGTGCGGGTCGCGAAGGAATCGCTTTTGTCCTTGGACGCGCCCAGCCATTGGCCGCTCGCGATTGCGAGCCGCGGCAGCAATCTCTTCGCCCAGACGCTGCGGCATGAACTTTATCAAAATACCGTGCAGGAGCTTTTGGTGGAAGGTTTCTTCCCGCTCGTGAATGCGGACGAGGAAATCACCCGCAGCCGCAGCACGGGTCTGGCCCGCATGGGTCTGCCTTATGAAAATGATCCGGGCATCACACGGCACCTTCTGCAGTTTCTGCGTCAGGCGCAGAATACCATTCGGCAATCGCCTGAGCTTCAGGAACGTCTAGGCAGCGCCTTTCATCCCGATCGCACGATGGTGGCGCCGACGGCGATGCTGTTCAACGGCGGTGTCTTTCATAGCGTGGCTCTGCGCGAACGCGTGTTCAGCGTGGTTCAGAACTGGGCGGGACAGCCTGTGAAAGAACTGCAGAGTCCTGGATATGATCATGCCGTGGCCCTGGGCGCGGCTTATTTTGCAAGGCTTCAGGTGCAGGGCGCGGGCGTTCGTGTGCGTGCCGCTGCAGCACGGTCCTATTACATCGGACTCGAAAGCAATGAGCCTGCCGTTCCCGGGCTGATGCGGCCTTTGCGTGGCCTTTGCATCCTGCCTCAGGGCACCGAGGAAGGTTCGCATCTGGCCTTGCCCGAACAGGAATTCGGACTGTGGACGGGTGATGATATCAGCTTCCGTCTTTTCAGTTCAGCAGCCCGCAGCGGCGATCGCCTGGGCACGATCGTGCCTGATGCCGAACGCGATCTGGAAGAGGTCACGGAACTTCACTGCCAGATTCAAAGCGATGAAGAGCCTGGCCTTCTTCCCGTGCATCTGCGTGCGGACCTGACTGATGTCGGCAGTCTGCACCTTGCGATGCAGCACAGCCTTTCCGAACGTCAATGGAATCTTGAATTTCATCTCCGCGAGGAGGGAGAGCCCGGGCATGCTTGATAAGGACCAAGGCTCTTACGTGATCGGCATCGACCTTGGAACCACCAATTCATCTTTGGCCTTCGCGCGACGCGATGCCGGAGATGAGCAGCCGGTGGAGCTTTTGGATATTCCTCAATGGGACGGTGAAGGCCGTCTCTTTCGTGACGTGAAACTCCCCTCGTTCACCTGGATCCGGCCCAAGCCCTTGCAAAAAAACGGCAGCCGTCGCCTTCCCTGGCATGCGCCGGAGGCCCAGGTGAAATGGGTGGTCGGGCGGGAAGCCAAGGCCGAGGTTTTAAAGGATCAAGGTCGGGTCATTCATTCCGCCAAGTCCTGGCTGAGCGTCGGGGCCGGCAGTACCCGGCAAAGCGCTTTTTTACCCTGGGCGTCTGCGGCCGTGGGCGCGGATGAAAAAATCAGTCCCGTGGCTGTGCAGAGCGCTTATCTGGAGCATCTGAAAGAATCCTGGGATTTAGCGCAAAGCGAGCCCTTCATCGAACAGAAGATCGTGATCACGGTTCCGGCTTCCTTTGATGAGCTGGCGCAGAGGCTCACGCTGGAAGCTGCGCGTCAGGCTGGTTTTCCGGAAGGCGTGCAGCTTTTGGAAGAACCTCTGGCGGCGTTCTATGATTACTGGCAAAAGGCTGCGCAGAAGACCCGGACGGGCGTGATCCTGATCTGCGATGTCGGCGGCGGCACCAGTGATTTTTCACTGCTGCGTGTGGAAAGTTCAAGCACCGAACCGCGCATGGAGCGGATCAAGGTCAGCGAGCATATTCTTTTGGGCGGCGATAACATCGACCTGCACCTTGCGCATCTTCTGGCGCAGAAAATGGGGCCGGATGAATTGCCGCGCAGCAGCTGGGCGCTTCTTCTGTCCCAGGTGCGTAAACTGAAAGAGGATGTGCTGAGCGTCACCGGTCCGGCTGATGAAGAATTTTTCGTGAGCGTACCTTTGAAGCCGCAGCTTCTTTTAGGCGGCTATGCCTCGACTTCGATCACGCGCCAGGAACTCTTGAACAGTATTATGGAAGGTTTCTTTCCGCCCGTTCCGCGTGAAGCCAGACCGGAGAAGACCGCGGCCACAGGTCTGCGCAGCTGGGGTCTCCCCTTTGCGGAAGACACGGCGATTACCCGGCATCTGGCGGCGTTTTTGGGTGAGCAGGCGATTGATGCCGTGCTCTTTGCAGGAGGAACCCTTCTGCCCCTTCCGCTGCAAAAACATATCCTGATGGTTCTGCAGAGCTGGCAGCCGCATCATCCGATCGAACATCTGCAGCAGAGCGATCCGGATCTGGCGATTGCCCGCGGCGCGGCGCGTTATGCCGGTCTCAAAGCCCGTGCGGCTGCGGTTGTTCATAGTCCCTATCCGCAGTCGCTTTATGTCGCTCTGCAAAACAAGGAAGGCCTGGAGCAGCTGATCTGTTTGATTCCGCGCGGCTGGCCTCGGGAAACTCCCGCGGTCCTGCAGATGCCCGGCTTGAAACTGCGCCTCGGTTCGGAAGTGGCCTTTCGCCTTTATGCAACAGCGGATGGCATCGGTGACACCATAGGCGGCGATGCGCCCTTGGATGCGCGACTTCGGGCCCTGCCTCTGGTTTCCACGCTCTTGGATAAGGGCGCTGCGGAAATACCCATCAGCCTTCAGGCCATCGTCCGGGAAACCGGCCTCCTTCAGCTGCATTGTCGGGCTGAGGATGGCAGTGATCGCACCTGGCTGCTGGATTTTGCAGTCGAAGGCCATGGTGAGGGCACGGGGGATTCCACGCCTGCCCAGGATGTCAAACTACCACCGCGTTTTGCAGAGGCGGAAAAGGTTCTCAAGGCTCACTTTTCCAAGCAGGGCGTCCCGGCCGGGATTTCCTCCCTTCCGAAGCTCCTGGAGGAAATTTTGGGGCCCAGAAGCGAATGGAATATGCCGACCCTCAGAGCCATCTGGCCTTACCTGGCTGACGCCATGTTCCGGCGGCAGAAGGATACGGATGGCGAGGCTGTATGGCTTTACCTCGCGGGTTTCTGTCTCCGTCCCGGCTTCGGTGCCAGCCGCGACAGCGAACGCATGCAAAGCCTGTGGCGCATCTTTGATCAAGGTTACAGCAAAGGCGCAGCCGAGAAAAAATTGGAGGAGCAATGGTACCTCCTGTGGCGCCGGGTAGCCGGCGGTTTGAATCGCACGCAACAGAATCGCATCATGGATCGCATCCTCCCTTCGATTCGTAAAATCGGTGAGGCCGGTCCCGAAATGATTCGTCTGGCCGCGAGTCTGGAACGTGCTGATGCATCACGCCGTATTCAATTGGGTCGGACTCTTTTGCAGCAAATCGCCTCGGGTAATAAGGACCAGCTCGATGCCCGGATCTGGGCCTTGGCTCGCGTCAGCAGTCGCTATCCGCTTTATGCGGGCCCTGAAGCTGTCCTGCCGATCGCCTTGATCGAGGAATGGGCCGAGCAGCTCAGGCCGCTTTCCCTTCGCAGTCGTGCCTGGCAAAAGCTCAGTCTGTTCTATAGCTGGGCTGGCCGTCGCCGTGGGGATGTCCTCATGGATTTGGATGAACACTGGCGGGCGCATTTCATCGAGCGTCTTCAGGAAGCCGGGGCTGATCCCGCGGAGATGGAAGCGGTGGCGTCGCCCCAGGGTCGCGATCAGGGTTTTCTGCAGGAGATGTTTGGCGAAAGCCTGCCGCTCGGCCTTGTCATTCGCTGAATTCCGCTCAAAAAAAAGAACCAGAAGCTCGGAGAGCCCTGGTTCGAAACACACTAAGGGACGGAAACATTCTCGCCCAAAATCAGATCTGCTTGAACAGCCGCAAAGCCTGAAAACACAGCCTCTCCAGACAACTCAAACCGGAAACAAATTATTTCCAGCCTGCCGGTCCATTGAGGACTTGTTGGTTTTCATTTTGCTGACCTTGGAATATAAATAGACGGTTTTCCGAATCAGATAAAGGATTTTCTTTATGCGCTGTGTAAAGCACATGTCGGTGCTGTTTTTGCTCGTTTTTGCCAGCCCTGGATTCGCCAAAGAAGTGAGTCTGATGAGCGGATTTTATCGAGGACAGGATGGTGATGGTCAGCCCACGAAACGTGAAATTTCCATCGGCAGCCGCTTCGGATTCGACATCGTCGAACGCAGCATGTGGTATGTGCAGGCGCGTATTACATCGACATCATACAGCGGCGACAACGCCCCCGATGGCTCGACCGGCCTGCTTCTGGGCGGCGGGCAGTACTACTTTCTGAAGTCCTTCGATAAGGGCATTCATAGCTACCTCGCCTGGCTCGGCTATTTTTCGAACGAGAAGGATTCACCCAATGTTGGTACGGAGATCGAAACCAACGGACTTTTTTATGCGGGCTCTGCGGGTTTCCGCTTTGACTTCACGAAATCCATCATCATGGATGTCGAGGTGCAGTTCTTCAACAGCGGACTCACATCGAAAACCACAACGACCACAACAGCCGGAGGCGTGAGCACGGAAACGTCCACGAAAAAAACCGAGCTCTATGCCCAGTCCTTCGCCGGCGGCACGAACTCCCTGCTCTTCAATCTTGGTTATCAGTTCTAAGGGTCGGATGGGATGGCCCTTAGCGAATGCTGCGGGCTTCCTGAAGGGCCGCGTCGCGACCGGCGTCATCGCCGTGCAAGGCGCGAGCCCTGGCAATGAATTCCCAGGTCTGGCGGCGGTGTTCTTTATATTTCATGGGCAATGAACCCAAGGCCCTTTGCGCCCACTGCTCCGCATCTTCCGTGTTGCCGCTGGCGAGGCTCACGCGGGCCCGCATGAAGAGCACGCGATAGTCGCGACCTTCCATGCGATAGGCGCGCTCGGCATGGGCTTCCGCGTCCTCAAGATTCTTCTGCTCCAGGGCCGCCTGGCTTTTGCGCAAAAGCGAGTGCACAGCCGGAGCCAAAGGCTCCTTGATCAGCTCCACGTTGGGCGCTGTCACGGTTTCTTCAGGTACTTCTTCAGTCGGCACGGGAATGGGCTCGGGAGCATGTACACAGGTGTTTGCGAGTCCGGCTAGAATCAGCAGAAGCGCAGCGCCCAGGGCGGAGTTTAAAAATTTAGCAGTCATGACGTCTGGTTTTTCTATTGCATGAGTTTAAAGAGCCAGTCCAGCATTGCCGGCTCCTGAGTTGTTGTCGCCGGGGGTTGATCCGGGCTGACAGGCTCAGGCAGAACAGGACAAGGGACAGATTGTTTGGGAGCGGAATCACCGACGAAGGGCAGATAACGAACGCCCTGGCAGTCGGAGGAACTCAGAAGGCCCGTGGCGTTATCCACCCATTGATACGAAATGCCGGGAGGGGCATTCAGCGCCAATGATTTGTGGCTGACCTTGGCCATGATCTGGGCCCACACATGCAAACCACCGCTGCTGCCTGTGAGTTTGGTCGGGTCGTTGGCATCGTTGCCGACCCAGGAAACCACCAGCTTGTCGCCGGTGAATCCAGCGAACCAACTGTCGCGCTGATCGTTCGAAGTGCCGGTTTTGCCAGCGGCTGTTAAATCACCGGGCATGAAGCTGAATGCGGAGCGACCCGTGCCTTCGAAAATCACCGCCCGCATCGCATACTGCATCAGGTGGATCACCGAAGGTTCGTAGATTTTGATCGACTTGCTGGGATAGGCCTTGATGCGTTTTCCATCATGATCCTGAACGCCGCGCACGGCTTTCAGATCCGTGCGATAGCCACCCGAGAAGAAGGGATAATACATGCCGGCGACTTCATAGGGACTCATGCTCAAAGCCCCGAGCATGATCGAAGGATTATCCGGGATCTCACTGGAGCCGGTCAGTTTCCGGAACGTATCCTTAACTCTCTTCATGCCCAGTTCCTTGCCCAGACGAACCGTAGCGCGGTTATAGGACTGCGTGAGCATGGTAAGGAGGCTGACGTAGCCGTGATCACCGTAGTCGATGTTTTGCGGTTCCCACACCTGACCGGAGCTTAAGGGAATGCTGACCGGACCATCGGAAATGTGAGTCGCCAGCGTGTATTTGTTCGGATCGCTGAGGCCAGCGAGCAGAACCACGGGCTTCGCCAGGGAACCGATGGAACGCTTGGCATCCAGGGCGCGATTGAAACCCTGGAAACCGGCGACCTTGTCACCGACCACGGCCTGCACCTCCCCGCTATCGGAAACCACCACCGAGGCGACCTGCAGTTTGCCTGCGGATTTTCCCTGACGGCGCATGAAATCGGAAATCGCTTTTTCGGTTTGAACCTGGGCGATCGGATCGAGCGTCGAGAAGATGCGCAGGCCCTCTTCCGCCAAATCCTTGTTCTGATAATCGCGATCCAGGTGGCGCCGCACGAGGTCCAGGAACGACGGGAAACGATTCGGCGTCCAGCGGAGCGAGGGGCGCACTTTGATAGGCTGCTTGCGCGCCTGCTCATAGTCGGCCTTGGTGATTTTCTTATCTTCGAGCAGAAGCGCGAGCACTTTATTCCGGCGCTTTTTCACGCGATCGGGATAGCGTGCGGGATTATAAAACGAGGGACCATTGGCGATCGCCGCCAGCACCGCGGCCTGATCGAGGCTCAGGGCTTCCAAAGGGCGGCCGAAGTAGAATTCACTGGCCAGGCCGAAGCCGTGCACCGCGTTGTCGCCGCTATGGCCCAGATAGATTTCGTTGATATAGGTTTCGAGGATTTCCTCTTTGCTGTAATGCAGCTCAAGGAGGACCGAGTAGACCATCTCCGTGAATTTTCTTTTGATGGAACGCTCGGGCGTCAAATAGAAGTTCTTCACGAGCTGCTGGGTCAAGGTACTGCCGCCCTGCACCCAACGCTTGGCTTTCAGGTTGGTCCACATCGCCCGGCTTATGCCTTTGACCGACACCCCGAAGTGATCGTAGAAATCCCGATCCTCGATCGCGATCAAGGCGTCGATCACATACTTCGGCACCTGCTTCAGCTGAACGAGTTTTCGATCCTCCTTCTGCGTCGCGTAGATGCCGCCGATCTTCATCGGATCGAGGCGACTGAGTTCGCTCGCTTCACCGTTCTGCATAAGGTCAGCGACGCGGGATTTTACGATGCGGAATTGAATGCGGGTCGTGCCTTCGGCTCCTTCCCAAAAAGGAAAGCCACGGCGCTGAATATCGAACTTGTCACCGTTTCGCCCGTACTCGCCGGGCTGCAGAGGATCCTTGACTTTGAAATAGCCAAGCTCCTGAAGCTCCATCTCAAGATCTTCATCGCGCAGCGGCGCGCCGTTGAAGAGTTCGAGCGGACGTGCGTAAACCACCGAGGGCAAACGCCAGCGCTTGCCTTCGAATTTTTCCCGGACGATACCATCCATCTGGTAAAGCATGATCGCACAGAATGCAGAAAGAACGACCACAGGCACGGGCCATAAGCGGAGCAGGAAACGTAGTTTGTCGCGTGAAACCGACAGTCGCATAGCTTGTAAAATCCGAGTGATCAAGGGAGCTTGGCGGTCTTTCTCCCGGTTGAGATCCGCAATTTAGTCTTTCAGATTTGAATCCGCCACAAGAAAAGGGGTAGGAAGGACAGGGGTTTCACGAAGGCCCGAATTCATACATAAATTCGGGCACTTGAAGGTCACGTCACAGGTTGACAATACTGCACTGCGCTTTACTGACATCACAGTTCGGCGCACGCCCCTGAGCTTCTCCGCACTTCTGGGATAGCTTGGACTTCGCCTTCGCCAGCGCCTGGTCAGGCTTTTTGGCCGGATGCTTGCTGATCAGCTGGAACGGTCCGTCCTTCCCTGGCACTGTGAGGCGACAGATTGCGAAGGCTTTTTTCGGGCCGTTTTTACATTCGCGCCAGATCACTTCGTACTCCTGGCGAACTTCGCCATCAACGGTATCGACAGTGAAAAGGCCTTGAGTGTTCGTGTCCGGCGCTTGCAGCGTCAGCGCCGCGTCTATAGTGAAATCTTTTTGCTTGTTGCCGTTATTGCAGCCGCTCCACTTCAAGGTGCTGATGGGCACTTCCTGGGAGTTGATGTAGTTGTCGTCATAGGGACCAACAAGATTCATGGTGGTGCGCGATTTCTTGCCGATCGTTCCGAAGCTCAGATCCTGAGCCCCGCGAACGCCTGCATCCAAAGCGGCGAAACCGCGATAGGTCACAGCAAAGATCGTGTATTCCCAACCCGGTTCCTGCTCGGTGTCGAAGACCACACGGCAGTCTTTGCGTTGGGTCTGGACGCCGAGGACAGGACTCACTTCGGCGAAGAATTCGCTGAAGGTCAGAGTAAAGGCCTGCTGATCAGGCGAGATATTCACAGCCACAGTTCCGAGCGGACAGCCTGTGCCATTGCTACGGATATTATTGATGCGAAAGGTGCTGGGCGCGTCGTCCTGGGCGAAAGCCGGCGTCATCATTCCGGCCAGGATAAGCCCAAGTCCAAAAGTCTTCAGTTTGTGTTGCATGGGAGCCCTCACGTGAAATTTCTGTTCTGGTCAGGGCTCATTGCACGGATCCTGCCAGAATCCAGGATTTCTCATGTCCCTGAAATTGCTTGACCCCCGCGTTCTGCGAAAGCCTTGAGGGTACTAAGATTTGCCAAGATGGGGTGCGAGCAGCAAAGTTCTGACGAGACTGGTCAGCCAATTCGATAAGGAGCCTGGATTCAACCAGCCTTGCGCAGCGGAAGGGTTTCCGCGTCCGATCGGTAGATTCGGTAACCGAGCGTTTTACCATCGAGGTCCGATCCGAGGATCGCGGAGGCCAACGGCAACTCCAGGATGGCAAAGCCTTTGCGCATGGAGCGTGACAAAGATTCAAAGACCGCATCATGCAGGATCACGATGTTATCCGGCTCGGTGCCGAGCTGTTGGAAAAGCTGCCGGCTCGCGGCGCCATAGGCCGACGCCTGGACGATGGCGCGCCCCCACAGATCATCGCGGATGCGGCCGGAGCGGGAAAAGAAGGACTTCACCGTTCCCCGGACGATGCCGATCGAGCAGTGGATTTTCTGCGGCGCATCGAGCGCCTCCCGCATCGCTTCGAATTCCCGAATCAGTTTTTCCGCGAGTTCCACCGCCGCATCGGACTTCAAGGGCCCGATTTGCCGGAAGGGATAGCCCACCGAGCAAAGGAAGGTATCGCCCATTTCCCGGATGATATAGGCATCCGAGCAAAACGCGACGGGATCATAGCGCTCCATCATCAGCTGGCGGCAGCGATCCATGAAATTTTCAACGCAGGCTTCATAGTTTTCGCTCATGAGCGACGAGCCGCCGACAATCTGGAAGTAAAGGATGCAGGCGTTCTTTTCACCGACCGGCATGGTTTCCTCGACGGTTTTGCCCGTGCGCATCTGCAGGATCTGATGCGGATAGAAAACCTTCGAGAGCTGTTCGAAGCTGTGGACCAGAAGATTATCGTTGTGTTTGCGGGTCGCTTCGGTGACCAGTATCCTATGGCCGATGGCGAGCACCATCAGGATGTTTTCCGCGGCCACCCCATAAAACATGATCAGGTTTTCCGCCGAGTCGATGATCCCCATCCAGATCAGGAGTTGAATGAATCCAGAGAAGAAGAACGAACCAAAAGCGGTGTTGAAGATCAAGACATGCGGATGCCGGTAGCGAATGAACAAAAGCGTCCCGAAGCAGACTGTGCTGGCCTGGATGATGATCGAGAGCACAGACCCGGTAAAGGCACGCGCAATCGGATTGATGGGTTCGAGGGCCATGGCCGCAAACGAGAGCCCGGCATAGATCAGGAAAAGTCTATGCATGAGTCGCGAGTGCTTTTTGATCTCAAGGAACTCATTCACAAAGAGCGCAGTGAAGGCCACGCAGAAGAGCGAGACCACGCCCCCATAGCGCGAGTATACGGGCATGGCATAGACCGACCAGACCCAGGTCGCGAACATCACAAAGGACAAAAGGTAACCCAAATAAAAAACATACATTTTTTTGCGGTAGGCGAAGAGCAAGGCCAGAGTCAGGAATACCGACATCATGAGGCTCGTCACCACGGTCTGAAAGCGCAGCTCGCTCGTATGGATGGAGCGCCTGAGAGCCTCGTAGTCCCGCCAGAAGGTGAAGGTGGTCTGCTGAACAACGGCATTGGTCTTTTTACGAATGTAGATCGTGCTCGTGGCCTCGGGCGGAAGGTCGATCGACACGATTCTGCGGTGCAGGGGATCGCGATTATGGAGGCTTCCGATCAACTGAGAGCCCTGGTAAACCTCGAATTCATCATAGACGTTGTGGGGGTCATGAAGATGAATTCGTTCAGGCCCCGGATTGGGATTATGGATCTGAAGGCGATACCAGAAATTATCCGAAGTATAGCCATTGTTGATGACGTCGCTCGTGCCGCGGATGAAACGCTCTTGAAAGTCGGCGGCGGACACCCGGTCAATGGATTCCTCGCCTCGATACCAGAACATGATGCGTCCCAGGTATTGCCCGTCGATGGCATCGTGCGTGAGTTCGAGAAAAGGCGCAGCGTCCCCCTGATCCCCGGCTTTTCCCGGCGACGGCCAGGTGAGGATGACGAGCATAAGGTGAAAAGCAATGCCCCAAAGGCTCCGCATGTTTCGATCTCCTGGCCCCTGCTATCGGCAGGACCATGGGTTTCGTTGAGCATTCAGACCCCTAAATTCCCAAGGGAAACAGCCGATGAGCCATTGGGACTTTATGCGGCTTTAAACCCCTGGCGGGCTTATGGTGTCACAACTCATCACGATGTTCGCGCTCCTCTTCGCTTTTTACGGAAACGCCAAGGCGATTGAAAGCGTCGTCATCCCGGATGATTTTGAAGAGGCTGCGCTGGCACCGTTCGCAGTCCTCGCCGATCCCCAGGGTCAGATTAATTTTGAAACGCTTCCCCGCGAGGACAAGGCCTGGCAGATCGCACCTGCTCCGTCGATGAACCTTGGCTATACCGCGACATCGTATTGGCTGAGATTCCGCATGGAACGGCAAAACACCGAGCTGGAACGCATATTCCTGGAAATTTCCTACCCGCTCCATGACCGGCTTGAGATCCATATTCCAGATAGGGAAGGACATTACACAACATCTTTGGTCGGTGACAATTTTCCTTTTTCGCACCGCCCCATCAGGGTCACGCGCTTCGTTTTCGAACTCAATCTGGACGACATACGGGATCAGGACATCTACGTTAATATTCGCAGCAGCAGTTCCATGCGGATTGGTATGCGGCTTTATACGACGGCCCGGCTTTTGGAAAAGAATCAGTTTGAAACGGGCGCCTTCTTTCTTTTCTACGGGACCATGGCCGCCATGATCCTTTATAATATCCTTCTCTACGCGTCCATTCGCGAGCAGACCTACATCTACTACGTCTTCTATATCCTGAGCCATACCCTCTTTCAAATGAGCCTGAACGGGCATCTTCTGCAGTTCATCTTTCCGAGCTGGCCCGGGCTGGCGTCAAACATGATTCCGACGCTGGTGGGGACGACGACGATCGGCGTCAGTCTTTTCACGCAATCCTTCCTGGAGAGCCGAACGCACATACGGATCTGCCACAGAGCCCTTGATCTTGCGCTGGCTGGCGGTTGCCTACTGATCCTCTTGAATTTCATACTTCCCTACTCCAAAACCATAGCGTTGGCCAATATACTTCCCATGTATTTCTCGGTCGTCTGCTTTGCGAGCGGCATCATTCGCTGGCGGCAGGGCTATAAACCAGCCAGTATTTATGTGCTGGCCTTCGCCGCTTTCTTCCTCGGCGTCCTCATGGGCTCTTCGCTCACTCTGGGGCTCCTGCCGAGCAATATGCTGACAGAATACGGCGCTCAAATCGGCTCCATGATCGAAGTCATCATGCTTTCCATCGCCTTGGCCAGCAAGATCAACGGCGAACGCAAGACCCGTTATGAAGCGCAGAAAAAAGCCCTGGAACTCGCTTTGGAAAAGCAGCATTCCTATCAGCAGATGGAAAAGCTGCTTTATCCCCATCAGCTGATCATGGTGCAAAAGGGGCAATCCATCGAGACGACGATGCCGACCGGAACGGATATCGCCTGCGTCCTCTCCTTTGATGTGATCAATAGCTCCAAGGTGAAGAGCGAGGGTTTCAATGAGCTCATGGAGGAATTCCTGTCCGACTGCCGCGACCTCATGATGCGCGGTTATGATGGACAGTCTTTGACCAGTGCAGGCTATATGATCAAAGAGATGGGGGACGGTTTTCTGTGCTCGGTCGGCTTTCCATTGAAGCAGCTGGGACAATCGAAAGCGGAATGCGCCGTGGACCTTGCGCGGCAGATCATATCACGCTTTGTCCAGGTCAATGAGCAGCTCGACGCCCCCACCCCGCTCCACTGCTGCATTGGTGTGGCCATGGGCCAGGTCCGATCCTATTTCTCCCAGTCCGGTTCGGTGAAGTACGATATGTGGGGACGCGGCATCATCCTTGCCACGCGCTATGAGTCCTTACGCAAGGAAATCATGCTCAAGTTGGAGCTTGAATCGGCAAACATGCTGATCCTGCAGGAGGACGTTTATTACTCCCTGCCCTCGGACCTGCGCAAGGAGTTTCAGGTTCATACGCTGGCCGATCTGGGTCTTCAGGTGCGGGATCATCCAGAAGCCAGGACCCTTGTTTTCATGCAGATTCCTGCGTCTTTGCAGACCAATTCAAAAGCGAGTTAAAGGAATTCAGAGTGCTGTGGCGAGAGATTAAAAAAAGATTCAAAGAGCTGGACAAGCGCAATAAGTCCGGCCTCATCCTTTCGCTCTTCGGCGTGGTGGGCTGGAGTTCAGCCATCGGCATCATCTATTTCTTCGGACTGATCTTCAATCAGCCGCCCCAGTTCAATGTTTCCCACTTCATCATCGTGCCGTCCGCCCTGATCATCATCAGCATCGTTCTCAATTCTTTCGAATTGAACAAAAGATGGGGTATCAACCCGAATAACGTGACCGTCTTTCTCACCAACCTTCATGGCATCTGGGGGCTCTATGTCAGCCTTCAGATCAACAGCGATTATAACGGCTATGTGGTTCTCTTCCTCTTTTCTTTCGGCCTCCTCTTCATAAAGGGCAGCTTCGGGTTCTGGGCAACACTGACGTTTGCCATGACTCATCTGATATTGGCCGGGGCCATGCTGCTGGCCATGAACATCAAAATAGGGACGGACGAATACATTTTCGTTATCTTCTTCGCTCTCTATGGAACCAGCTCCGCCTTCGTGAATGAATTCAACCGCCGGCGCAACTTCCACTTGAAAAGCGTGATCGCCCAAAGACGGCACGGCTATGAGCAGTTGGAAAAGATCCTGTTCCCCCACCAGATTACCCAGATCGCATCCGGCTCTGGCGTGGAAGACACCTTGCCTATCCAGCAGGGATACGGCTGCTGCGTGATGTTCGAGGTGGTGGACAGCGCGGATATCAAACATGAGATGGCTCAGGAATACATCCGCGAGATCTTCCGCCTCTTCAGTGTGGAGCTGCGCAAATCCTATGATGGCAACAGCCAGACCTGCAGCGGCTTTCGCGTCATCGAGCTGAACAACCGCTTCGTCTGCTCGGTTGGTTTTCCTTTCCATTGCCCGGGCCATGAACGGCCCTCGCGGGTCTCCCTGGAAATGGCGAAGATCTTCATCCAAATTTTTCAAGAGCGCATCCTGCAGATGGATTACCATAGGCCCATCCACTGCGCGGTGGTGATCGCGGCCGGCGAATTGGAAGGCTTCTTTACCAGGGGTTTTCCGATCGAATATCACCTGCACGGTGAACCGCTCATCAAAGCGGACCATATCAACGAGTTGAGCAAGCAGGCGCGGAAGAGCGGGGTTCTGAAAGGCTCGGCAGTCGTCATTGAAGACCGGGTGTATAATAGTCTGCGGTCCCAGGAGCGGCTTGACTTCAAACCGCTCGATATTCAGGACCATGAAACCGACGAGGGGGACAGAGAGAGCATGCAGAAGTTTTACTCTCTTCAGGTCCTTCAGGACGAAGCGCAGTCACAGGGCAGAAAATCAGCCTGATAGGCCTCCCCCAAAGCTTTCGCCTCGCCTGCGCTTAGCTTTCCGAAACGGTCAGAATCATCACGCACATTTCCTCATTGGTGCCTTCTCCCCACGCTACATCCTGGGGCTTTTTGGGGGCGCCATGGAGAGTGGGCTGATTCCCGGCCGAGTTATCCCAGAGGCACTCAAGCCCAAGCTTTTCTCCCGGAGCGATGACAATCGGTTTTTCGTACTCGAAGCTCCATTGGAAATGAAATCTGTAATTGCCCCAGTTATCAAAAAGCATTTCCTTTTTCCCTTTCGCATCCTCTTTCCAAAAGCGCAGTCCCTTTCCCAAAAGATGCTGATGAGGGTAGACACCATAAAGATGGATGCCTTTCTCGAAAGACATCTCCCCCTTGCTCCAAATAAAAGGGGTATTTTCCAGCGGATCCTGACTGAAACTATGGATCACCTTTTTCTGCCCTGCCGGGATTTTCATCTCTCCGTCGGTAATCCATTCTATTTTCGAGAAAAATGGTGTCAGAAGGGGTTTGTCCACCTTCTTCTCGATTTGCAGATCAATTTGCGTCTGGTCCTCACGGCTGACGGCTTCTTCAGACCCGTGGACGCTGTAATGCATCTGCAGAACGATCCGGGTCCCCGGCTTGATGAAAATACCTGTGCCCTGTGGGAAGGTGAAATTCGCTGAGGGAAACGTACTGACACCCAGAAGTCGTGAGGGAAGATTTTGATTATCTTCGGTGCTGGGCGCTCCAAAACAGGGGTAGCCTATATCGCTGTCTTTCGCGTCCATTTCGCTGACAATGTCTGAATATTCCGGGTCGAAAGCGAAGAGAGCCACATGGTGCACAAGCGCCTTGTTGCTGGATCTTACGCGATAACCCGTCACGTAGAACTCATCGCTCGTGGGTTCACCCATAATAAAGCAGCGATATTCATCCTTACTCCCGGCTTTGACCGTATAGGGCGTCGCCATACCCATGGTCTTGTCGACTCGAGTGATGCTGGGACGTTGAATAGGAAGCGGGGTTCCCGCTATCGCCGCATCCCCCATTGGACTTCCTGCCTTCACCCAAGCCCGTAACGTCTCCAGTTTGTCAGGGCTTATGGAAAAGTCGTACTTCAGGGGGTGCTCTGCAATCTGATGCGGCGCGGAAGGCGGCATCCTTCCTGAGGCCACGGCATCGATAATAGCCGTTCCGTAGCGTTTCACCTGCTCATAGCTATTCAACGCAAACGGAGCGATCCCCCCCGACTGATGGCAACCCACGCAATAACCGTCGATTATAGGTTTGACCTGTCCATCGTATGTAATGGCTTCGGCGGTTCTTGGCAAAACTGCGGTCTCGAGGAGTTTAAAGCGTGAATCGATGCGCTCGTGGAAAGCCTTGCTTAAAATCTTTGAGACCGCCCCGGACAGGATTTTTCCACTGAAACTGGCTTTGATCTCGGCATGAGTTTGCACCAAACCATCCTGTCCCGCCCTTTCTTCAAGGATCCAGGTTTGCGTTTCGCTATCAAGGCTGGTCTTATGCGGCAGACCATGCGTTTTGGTCAAGTCTTCGACTTTGGAATCGTCGGGATAATTCATGGTAATGATCACCTGGCCCGGCCTATCACGCTCGATATGAACGAGCTTATAGGTTTGAACGGGAACAAACTCCGTATAATGAGTCCAGACCACCATATCCGCATCGGAACGCTCCAGAATTCTGGAATCCTTCAGCTTCGCCTCAGGATAAAGACAACCCTTCTCGCAGGTTTGATCGAAGGCCAGCAGTATCGTTTCGATGTCTCACAGGGGGCGTTTGATCTCTGCTTCGCGTTTCAAGTCAACGGTTTCCGCCCAGGCTGGATTCATATAAGAGGCAGCGCAAAGTAGAGTAATGGCATAAATCCGACGATTCATTACGGTTCCTCCTTTGATGACTGATTGGTTTTCTTATACGCAGTCCTTGAAAGCAGGTCGATAGGTGCGATTCCCGTGATGGATGACGGTTACACCCGTCTGCAGGCAACCTGGAGAGGCTTCATGAAAAATCGCGCGGGCTTCCACGCATGGGATTTGATATCGGAAAAATGCGGTGAGAAAAAATCAGGGCCATGGACCTACAGTCTATGACCCCTCTGGAATGTGCTACAGATTTAGGTCCACTCAATGTCCCCCAAGATAAGCCTTCTGCACATCCTTATTCGCCAAAAGTTCAAGACCCTGTCCGGTCAGCGTAATGCGGCCGTTGGTCAGGACATAGGCGCGGTCGGCGAGGCGCAAAGCCTGGTTGGCATTTTGCTCGACAAGGAAGATGGTCATGCCCTGCGAGGCGACCTGCTTCAGAGTTTCAAAGATGGCTTTGACCACCAAGGGAGCAAGGCCGAGACTGGGCTCATCGAGCAGCAGGAGTTCGGGTTTGGCCATCAAAGAGCGGCCGATGGCGAGCATCTGCTGTTCACCGCCCGATAATGTTCCGGCGCGCTGGGTGCTGCGTTCTTCAAGTCGCGGGAACAGTTTGAAGATGGTCTGGAGATCCTCTTCGACTCCTGTGGGATTCGGCCGCGAGGTGAGTCCCATCTTGAGGTTTTCCACAACGGACATGGCCGGGAAGATGTGCCGGCCTTCAGGGACGAGCGAAAGACCACGCCGTGCCACGCGATGAGTGGGAACGGCTGTGATGTCTTCACCGCGAAAAACGATGCGGCCTTCACGCGCGCGCGGGGCACCAAAGAGGCTTTTCAAAAGCGTGGTCTTGCCCGCCCCATTGCTGCCGATCAGAGTCACGATTTCCCCGGGTTTGACATCCAGGGTCACGCCGTGCAGGACTTCCGTCGGACCATAGGCGACTTTAAGATTTTCGATGGAAAGCAAAGGCTGATTCATGCTTGCGCCTCCGTGCCCAGATAGGCGGCCAGAACTTTCGGGTGTTCCTGGATGGCTTTGGGCTTATCCGCCGCAATCACCTGACCGTAATTCAAAACCACGATGTGATCGGAGATGCTCATGACAAGAGACATATCGTGCTCGATCACCAGAACGGTCGCCTTGTGCTCTTCACGCAGCAGGCGGATCAGGTCGGCCAGCTCGCGGGTTTCCTTGGGATTCAGGCCAGCGGCCGGTTCATCAAGACAGATGAGACGTGGATTTGTGCACATGGCCCGCGCGATTTCCAGGCGGCGTTGGTTACCGTAGGATAGACTTCCCGCCAGGTGATTCGCGTAGTATTCGAGCTTTACCGTTTTGAGCCAGCGATAGGCGCGATCCACCGCGGCCTCCTCCGCGTGGCGGAAAGAGGGCAGCTGAAAAAGCCCCGAGATAATATTCCGATTCACCAGAAGATGCTGGGCGACCAGGAGGTTTTCCAGAACACTCATTTCGCTGAAGAGCCGGATATTCTGAAAGGTGCGGGCGATGCCGGCCCGCGTGACGAGGTGAGTGCCACCAAAAAATCCGTAATAGAGTTTCTGGAAAAACTGAGCGGGTTGCGCAAGATCATCGAAGCGGAATTTCGCCCCCAGAAGAGTGCTCAGATTCACGTCCCCATGGGGGCCGTTCAACAGTATGGCTCCCGCCTGCGAGCGGTAAAAACCCGTGAGGCAGTTGAAAACCGTGGTTTTCCCCGCACCGTTGGGGCCGATCAATCCAGTGATGGAACCTTCAGCCACTTCAAAGTTGACTTTATTGAGGGCCATGATGCCCCCGAATCGCACGCTTAAATCCTCGACGCGAAGCAGTGGTTTCATCTTACGACTCCTTCACGGCAAAGTAGGGACGTCGCAGCTGCACAAGGCCGCGCGGCTTGACGATCATGATCAGCACCATGGCTATGCCAAAGACCAGTATCCTATAGTCCGAGAACTCACGCAGAAGCTCGGGCATGATGGTCAAAAACAAGGCCGAAAGCACAACGCCGGTCAGCGATCCCATGCCGCCAAGGACAACGATGGCCAGCACCAGCGCCGATTCAAAGAAGCTGAAGGAAACAGGGGAAACAAAGCCCTGATAGGCCGCGAAGAAAACGCCGGCGACGCCACCGATGGAGGCGCCCATCATAAAGGCGGAAAGTTTAATGTTCACATGATTCAAACCAAGCGAACGGCAGGCGATTTCATCCTCGCGCAGGGCCTCCCAGGCACGACCGATGGGCATGCGGCGGAGGCGATGCACTCCATAAAGCGTCAAGGCCACAGCGACGAGCAGCGTCAGATAAATGAATCCATCCAAAAGCCCCTTCGAGTATTCAAACCCGAAAGCCTCATGAAAAGGCACCCCTCCTTGGGTGGCAAATTCCTTGAATTCCCAGCCGAAAAAGGTCGGTGGTGGAGCATCCAGCCCGTTGGGGCCGCCGGTGAAATCCAGCCAGTTATTCAAAATGAGTCGAATGATTTCCCCAAAACCAAGGGTCACGATCGCAAGGTAATCCCCATGCATGCGAAGAACGGGGAAGCCGAGCACCGCACCGAAGAGTCCGGCGGTGAGCGCCGCTGTCGGCAGAGCGCCCCAGAAACCCAGGTCGAGGTATTTGAAACCAAGGGCGTAGCCATAAGCCCCGACCGCATAGAAGCCGACAAAGCCAAGGTCAAGGAGGCCCGCAAGCCCGACCACGATATTGAGGCCAAGACCCAAGAGTACATAGATCAGCGCCATGATCAAAACCGAGATCCAGTACTTCGATCCCCAAAAGGGAATGGATGCGCAGATCATGAAGACCAGCAAAAATCCAAGCGCCATCTGCCAGGCTTGGAAACGGGCCGGTCTGGGCGGCAGTTCGTTATGAGCGGGGCGCAGGCGTTCGGCGGGAAAGATGAAGAAGAGCAAACGCGCGAGCACGGCAAAGCCTGCCAGGATCAGCGGTACTTTGAAATTGGTTTGGAAATCGTAGCCATCGAGCACGATGCCGGAAATAGGTCCGGTCATGACCAAAGCCGCGAGGCCCGCAATCGCAAGGCCCGCGAGGATGCGGAGAGGGTTTTTCTTCTGCATGTTTAGACTTTCTCCACAACGGGTTTGCCCAGGAGTCCGCTGGGACGAAAGATCAGTATCGCCACCAAAAGGCCGAAGGCAAAAACGTCCTTATAATCGGAATTCACGAAGCCCGAGAACAGGGATTCGGCGAGGCCGAGGAGTATGCCGCCGAGCATGGCGCCAGGCAAGGATCCGATGCCTCCGAGCACTGCGGCCGTGAACGCTTTGATTCCCGTCACGAAGCCGACGAAGAAATCGAAGCTGCCGTAATTCAAAGTAATCAAAACCCCGGCGACCGCGGCCATGGCCGCACCGATCGCAAAAACGGAGCCGATGATTTTATCGGTATTGATGCCGAGGATCTCGGCCATCTCCCGATCCTGCTGCGTGGCGCGCATCGCTCGACCCAGGGCCGTGAAGCGGACGACGGCGTTCAGCACGCCCATGCTGAAGAGCGCCACGAGTATGATCATGATCTGGGTATAGGTGATCTGAAAGAAATGATCCGTGCTGCCGAAGCGCACCGCGCCATCGATCAGCGTGGGCACGCCCTGGTTTTTGGCCCCCTGACTCAGCTGCACGTAGTTTTGCAGAATAAGGGACACACCGATCGCCGAGATCAGCGGCGCGAGGCGATTGGCCTTGCGCAAAGGCCGATAGGCAAGGCGTTCGATCACCACACCATAGGTGCTGGTGACGATGATGGCGAAGACGAGGCTGAGGGCGATCAGAACAAAAGGCGATGAGATCCCGAACCAGGCCAACACAGCAAGACCAATGGCTGCGAGATAAGCGGAGATCATGTAGATATCACCATGGGCAAAATTTATCATACCGATGATTCCATAGACCATCGTATAGCCCACTGCGATCAGGCCGTAAGTCGCACCCAGGACGAGGCCATTGACGAGCTGTTGACCCAGTACGTAAAGATCCATCTTGTGCACCAATAGGTTAATGAAAAACAAAGGGCCCGCATTCCCACGCGGGGTCTTAACCCCATGGGCTTGGGCCCCACCAGAAGGCACCCCAGGGATTGGGGTGCTCGCTTCTTATCACATCTTGCCGACTTCTGCGTACTTGCCTTTGGTGTCCCAAACGTACATTACGTAGCCGGATTTTTGCAGGTCACCCTTTTTGGTCCAGTTCTGGGGTCCCATCACGGTGGTGGCGCCGTTATCGAAGAGCCATTTGGAAAGTTTGCGACCGTCGCGGGTTTCGCCCGTGCCTTTGATGGCAGCAGCGATGGCCTGGACTGAGGCATAGGAATAGAGAGTGTAGCCTTCGGGCTCGTAGCCGGTTTTGCGGAAGGAATCGACAACCTTTTTGCCATCGGGAAGTTTACGGGGATCGGCGCCGAAGGTCATGTACGCGCCGCTGACGAATTTCTCGCCGCCGGCCGATGACACGAATTCCTCGGACACAATTCCATCACCCGAAATGAAGGCGGCTTTCAGACCTTGCTCGCGCATCTGGCGGAGCAGCGGACCGGCTTCGGCATGCAGACCACCGAAGTAGACGGCATCAGCCTGCGCGGCTTTGATTTTGGTCACGAGGGCGTTGAAGTCTTTTTCACCGCGGGTCAGGCCTTCATAGATCACAGGTTCCTGGCCCAGGGATTTCAGGTGAGCTTTCATGGCATCGGCAAGGCCCTGACCATAGGTGTCCTTGTCGTGGATGACAGCCACTTTCTTGGCTTTCAGAACTTTGGTGACGAACTCAGCGGCTTCCACGCCCTGCTGATCATCACGACCGCACATCCGCATGATGACGCTGTAATTCTGCAGTTCGCAGTTGGCCTTCTTGCCCGCATCGGTGACGCCCGAACAGTCTTTTTCCTTATAGGCGGCGTCTTCGGTCACGCGGGGATTGGTCGAAGCTGGCGTGATCATCAGCACATTGTTTTCCCGATAGACGCTGGCGGCGGGGATCGTCGAGGAGGAGCAGAAGTGTCCGACCACGGCGGTCACGCCTTCGGTGTTGACGAGTTTGTTGGCCACGGATTTGGCCTGGGCTGGTATACAGGCGTCGTCCGCCTTCACCGCGCGCAGTTTTTTTCCGTTGATGCCACCGGCATCGTTGATGTCCTTAATAGCGGCCTCAGCGCCTTTCCAAAGCTGAAGTCCGAACGGAGCGTTGGCTCCGGTGTGTGGACCGGCGACGCCGATCACGATTTCGTTGCCAGCGGCCCGCAGCACGTGACTCTGGAGGCCCAAGGCTGCCACGAGTGTCATCCCGAGAGTAAAGCGATTCTTGACTGAAAACATAAAAGGACTCCCTCTGTCGTAAACCAACTCCGCTTTCCCTTCGGGCGGCTCACGGAGCGGCCCGAGATCCTTATCTGCACCTTGGTGCTCAGACTGGAGCGGAATTGAGGTACCCAAATTCTCAAAAAAGAATTCATTTTTCCATAAAAATTAAAAAAGCCTCTTTGGCCCAGGGCCGGTCCGGCGATTTTTTCACCATGAGATGACGGGAGACCGGGCCGCGGGCCCAGACGGTGAGCGATTTTCTCACCATGAGATGACGGCAGACCGGGCCGTTGGCCCACGCGACCTGCGATTTTTTCAATTTGAGATGACGGCAGACCGGGCCGCGGGCCCAGGCGACGAGCGATCTTTGATAGGGGATCGGGATGCGGGGCCAGGGAGTTTATCGACACGAGGTGACGTCAGTCGGGGACGTCGCGCGACGTAAGCCGCGGTTTGCGGCTTTGGTTGGATGCGGGTCGACCTATGATCGTTAGGGGTGAGAAGCGGCAGCAGCCGCTTCCCGGCGTTACCAGGTGGACAAGGTCAGTGAGCTTCCTTAGCCTGAATCGTCGGGGTTACGTCAGGGCCGGGAATGCGCGGCATTTCGTAGTAGATCTTAAACGTTACCCGGCGATTTAACATACGACTCGACTCCACAGCGTTGCTGTGTTTGGGACGTTTTTCTCCCCAGCCGACAGTCAAAAGTTTATCAGGCGACACACCGTAGTTCCGCATGAGCCAGCGTTCGATCGTATCCGCACGCCGATCGCTGAGTTCGAAGTTATACGCATCCGACCCCAAAGCACAGGCATGCCCTTCGATCACCACACGGTCGATCGTCCGGTTATTCTGCAGCATGCCCTTCAGCCTCTGCATCACCTCATACCCTTTGGGATCACGTATTTCCGTGGAATCGAAATGAAAGTAGATATCATCCAGTTCAATGATGGCATCCGGAGCCCTTTCGGTAATCGTAGGACCCATCACCGGCACGATCGGAGCCACAGGCGCTGGAGCCACCTCAACCGGCTTCACTGGAGTCAGATCCGTCATCCACCTCACACCCGCATAGATTCGATAATCCGCGGAACTCAAGGCATGACGCATCTCCGATCCATAACCCGCATAAAGCGTCCAGGCATCATCCAAGGGATATTTCAAACCGACAAGGCCTTCCATAATGGAAGTATTCCGCGGCGAAAAAGTCGAAAAATCCTGTCTCGCGTACGAACCGTAGATTTCACCCTGCACCGTGAGTTTGGTGGCCGGCAGCTTCACATCGACTCCGGTCGACGCCACCAGCTGATCACCGAAACGCTGCACGGGAAGTACCTCTTTCAGCTCCGCAGTCGGCTCACCATGATGCCAGCGATAGCCGACGTTGGTGGACCACTCCAGAAAACCAAAATCCAGAGTCCCGAGCAGCTCCAGCGCAAAAGCCGGCCACTGCATATTCCCGGAATAAGGATTATTCTGAATGCGGTTATGATTCGCCGTTCCCAGGATACCCAGGGCAAAGAAGCCGGTATCCACAAGGTTGAATTTCGTGGCGAGGCGAAGTTCCGTCACACCGAGGCGCGCGAAATATCCATGCAGAAGATCATCATTCTCCACGGTCTGCGCGATATAGGATGGCAAGGCCAGACTGAAATCCCAGAAGCTGGTAATGCCATAGCTCACGGCCACTTCCATGCCCGTGACCGAGTTATTGAAGGTCTTTTTCTGATCTATGTTGTCGCGTCCCTCTTCATTGAAGTAAGGGAGCGTGTTCACGGCGTTGTTGAAAAAAAGCCCAAGGCCAAGGCGCCCTGAACCCATGGTCCGGGCGCTATGAACGGTGACGCTATCCATGGGTGTATAGGACGCGTTGAAATTTTGCAGATCCGATCCTGTGATATTGGCTCGAACTTCAGATGACATCACGCAGGCCGCAGCCAGCGCCCCAACTCCAATGATCGTACGCATAAACTCACTCCCCTCTCCATTTCCACATAAAAGAACAGCACAGCGCAGGGATCCACGGTCCCACGAACCCTTTCTTGCAAGACTGATTCCGCCTGCCACCCTTCCCAGGAACCCTGAATAGACCAGTCTTCCAGGCCACTTGGAGGCGTACCCTCCCGGGCCCAGGCGTCTTTTGAAAAAGTAAAAATGCAGACGGCAGACAGCTGCTGAAAGATTTGACAGCCGCTGCCCAAATTCTTTCCGGGCGAAAGAATGTTGCGAGGCCTCACTCCTGTGTTAGGATAAGGAAAAATATCGAAGCAGGATGCCATGACCGTTCATCTGCAACAGCAGCGCTACTCAGCCGTGATCGGCTCGGAAGGACAGATCTTTCTTCGTGGCGTTCTGGACGAATCGTCCGACCTGAAACAAACCGTCGAGCTTATCAAAGAACGGCATGCGATCGCACCTGCGGATCCTATCCAGCTCGACTTCAGCCACCTCGTTTCCGGTAGCTGGAATGGCTTTTTAGCTTTGGATAAACTCCTGGCCGAACTGAAGCTCACCTACGTCCTGCGACACGTGACCTTTGACCTCTTCCGCTATGTCGCTCTTCTGCCGACGCTCCGTAAAGCCCAACTCGGCGAGATCGAACTCGTCGTGGTCGCTGAGGATCGGAAAGTCCACATCAAAGGCACCGAGTCCGTGTCCGTCACACCATCGGGCCGCTTCGCAAGCGTCGGTGGTCAACAGATCGTCGGTCGTCACAGTTTTATTTTCGGCGATCGACTCGCCTGCCCTCGCTCCGCCCACGAGCGCACCGAATTCGACATGTGGTACGATTACATTTCTTTCGCGGCGATCACCCTCGCCTTATCGGAAGATCTGGCCCGCAGCATCGCGATGTCGGTCATTCGCCTCGCCAGTGAATTGGCCGCTGAATACAAGGCGCAGTCGCTGGCCATGGGCATACTGCAGAATGTGGAACAATCGGTCTGGGCCCGCGAAGCCGAAGATGAAGCCAAAATCCTGGCCGGTCGCGCCCGCGACAGCGAGTCCGTTTATGGTCAGATCATCCTCGGCATTAAAAAGAACGTTCTCCTCGCGGAGTCCATTCAAAAGGCCCTGCACGCGGCGGAAGGTCAGCCACGCGCCGTCCTTCTGAACGCCGTTCAAAACGTCCGCACGATCAGGCAGGAGCTTCAGAACATCGTGCAGCAGATTGAAAACGGCGGAACCGAAACCTTTGCCCTGCTCATCTCGGTCCCCGGCAAAAAGCGTTTTGATGAGGCCTATCATAAAATCAACGCAGTTTCGCCCGACATGCTGACCGCACTGCGCGAGACCATGG
This sequence comes from Oligoflexus sp., assembly GCF_035712445.1. NCBI lineage: Bacteria > Pseudomonadati > Bdellovibrionota > Oligoflexia > Oligoflexales > Oligoflexaceae > Oligoflexus > Oligoflexus sp. The sequence goes on from NZ_DASTAT010000124.1 coordinate 38,205, forward strand.
ATATCCTGGATCCTTTGACGGAAGATGATTGGAACGCGACCCGGGACGCGATCTTCGAACGGACCAAGGATGTCGAGCAGCTGGTGTCCAATCTCATCGTCCTGACCCAGGGCTTTGACCTTCTGCGGCAGATCATCGAACATCTCATCAACGAGATCGAAGTGATCGAAGCCTACCTGGACAAGGGCGCGCCGGACAGCGAGTGGACCAGCTTCCGCAAAGACCTTCACGAGCGCATTCGCCGCAAACTCGTCACGGACCAGGAAAAACTTTCGGTCGATGCCTCCATCCCGGACGTTATGAATGATCATGGCGAGGAGGCGCGCAAGCCGGGGGAAGTGCTGCTCTTCTAAGTTTGCAAAAAGACCTTTCCTTTCTTCAAGAAAAACAACATTTCAAAGTGATTTCAGGCAAATATAATTTCGGCTTGTTTGCAGAATTATCCTGCCGATAAGATGTTTGTGATCGGAAAGGATGCTGCCATGAAAAAGGCCCGGATACTCAAAAATGTCAGCAGCAAGATCCCGGTGACCCGGTTTCTTGATTACAAAGCCTATCTTGAGGCCGTGTACCAGGCCATGAAAACGGAAATGGACAGCTACTCCTATATGCAGTTCGCCGAGGACCTCGGGTTCGCGCGCAGCAACGTCATGTACCTTATCATCAAAGGCCAAAGGCCCCTGACCACCAAGACTGGACGCAAAATCGCCGAGGCCCTGGAACTCAAAGCCGGGGAACGCAAATACTTCGACGACCTCGTCGCTTACTTCGACAGCGATCTGGCGCCGGAGCGCGAAGTTCACCTGCAGAATATGGTGAAGCAAAAAACCCGCACCATTTCCGATTCTGATGAACTGATGGCCCAGCTCGAATACTTCACAGAGTGGTATCACGTCGCGATCTATGAATTCAGTTTCACCCCGCATTTCACCGATGATCCCCAGGAACTCGCCGCCGCCCTGATTCCGCGCATCCGTCTCGATCAGGCGAAAAAATCCCTGGCGCTCCTGCAAAAACTTGGACTTTTGGCCCTGGATCCTGGAACCAGGAAACTAAAACCGACCCAGGCGCGCGTCGCGACCGGCCATGAGATCATGTCGATGGCCCTGGTGCGCTACCATCAGAAGATATTGGAATTGGCCAAGCAGGCCCTGATGACGATCAGTGTCGAGGAGCGGGAAATCAGCGCGACCTCGATGGCCATTGCTCCCGAACGGATGCCGAAGATCAAAAAAGAGATCCGTAATTTTCGAAAGAAGATCATGGATCTTGCCGCTCAGGATCCTGAACCCGAGCGCGTCTATCAGCTTAGCCTTCAGCTCTTTCCGATGACCCGTAAACAAAGGACGGAACCAACATGAAAAGGTCGGCCTACGCTAGTCTTGCGATTCTATCCCTGGGTCTCATGCTCTTCAGTCCTGCATGCGGCACGGACGTGGGCAATTCGGGCAGGCCGATCGCTCAGGAATCAACGGAACTTGCGGCTGTCGCGGGCATGCAGCACGATGAGGTGATCAGTTCCGTCAACGATGGCAGCGACAGCGACGCCACGGCCATGGCTTTGCTGGGCCCTTCGCATGAACCGCGTCTGGCGGAAGTCACGAGCGATTGCACTCCCAATGCCAACGGCAGCATTGCGGTGAAAACCACAAAAGTCCTGGCCCAGGAAACGGATTTCGGCCGCCCCAGTCAACGCAAGGTGCAGAAGGATTCGCTGAACACGAGTCTCGATACGACCTATTCCGTCCCAGGCACCTTGGGCGTTCTGAGCTGTATAAACAATCGTCCTTCCATCAGCTGGGCTCAGCTGGCTGAATTGAAGACGGTCGCCAAACTCGATAAGGAGCGCAAGCGTACGGTGAGCCTGAAGGCGGATGGCAGCATCCTGAGTGAGTCCCAGCTGACCGTCGACAGCACCCGAACGGTTCAGTATGCGAAGGTCGCGGCCCCGCTGGATGTCCTTACTGTTCGACGTACTTCGACTCTCGACAGCACGGTCAGCCTTCTTCGTCAGAATAAGGACGAGCCTTTGACGCGCAGCGTGAAGACTCTGGATGCTGAACCCCTTATCGTGGAAAAGGCCCGGTCCCGCGGCGCAGGCGTAACCCGCGTGGAAATCGTGTCGGGCGCGGTGGCCTCCACTCATAATGAAGCGAAGATGGTGGTTCTGCGTTACAAGAACCTGGTGCTCTCATTGGGAAGCAGCTGCCACCCCAGCTCCGGCAGTATCCAAGGCGAAGTCTTCGCCAGCAGCACCGATACGAAGGCGGAAAGCAGCTTCACGGTGGTCTTCGATAGCGACGGCGCCACCCTCATCCGTGACGATGGAACGGAGGAAGATATGGAGCTTGAGAGCTGTCAACTCTAAAGCCAAACCTGGGGCCCTTTCCGGCCTCAGGCTCTTCCCGGCCACAGGCCCTTTCCGGCCTCAGGCGCTTCCCGGCCACAGGCCCTTCCCTATCTCTTCCGATAATGTCATTCCTTCCCCTGGGGTATTTGAGCATTTTTAAACCCTGCAAAAGTGGGCTCCTCACGTTTTTTCTTAGCCCTTCTTCATTAATTTGCCCAACTGCACAACCACGAACGATTTGAACCCCGTCGCCAGGGTCATTTTTCAGGGCAAAAAAGCCTCAAAATGTCGTCCATTCATTTTTTTTGACTCCCTATTCTTTGGTGGCCTGGCTAGTCAGTCAACAGAGATGCTTTGGTCTTTGATACATTTCCAAACTCAAAAAAGGTAGGCGTGCATGAAAAGAATGGCAGGATTCAACAAGGCTTTCGCTCTGGTTCCCTGTTCCGTCGTACTCTCGATGGCTGTCGGTTGCGGCTCCGCAGGTCAAAGCACCAGCGAGCAGAAGGTTTACGGCGGCACTCGCGCGCCTACAGGCAGCTGGAAGAACGTGGTCGCTATCACCCAAAAAAGTGGCGGCATGTACTGCAGCGGTACCGCGATTGCACCCACTGTTGTCATCACAGCCGCTCACTGCGCGAAAGGCTTCAAGGCAGCCAACGTCTCCGTTTACGTCGGTGACGGCAAGGAAGGCGGCCGCGTCGCAGGCCAATACCAGGCCAAGACCATCAAGTATTCCCCCAAGTACGCAACGACCAATGACATCGCCTACATCGTGCTGACCCAGCCTATGGATCTGGCCGATGACGATTTTATTCCAGTCCTTACAGCTGAAGAAGAAAAAGACGAACTTCTTCAGGTCGGTGGCATCGGCCACATCGTGGGCTTCGGCAACCGTGATGATGGCGGCTTCGGCGTGAAGTTCGAAGTGGATGGCAAGATCACCAAGCTGACCAGCAATGAGATCAGCATCGGCGGCAGCGGTAAAGACTCATGCCAAGGCGATAGCGGCGGTCCCGTTTTCGGCAAGCTGAAAAGCGGTGAGTGGCGCGTTTACGGCGTGACCTCCCGCGGCGGCGCCTGCGGCACAGGCGGCATCTACGGCCTGATGCATGCGAACATCTGCTGGGTTCAGGAAGACTCCGGTGTGGACCTTGGTCTGGTAGCCGGTACCTGCGATTAATTCTTAGACTTGCACAATGGAAATTAACCCGTCGGGGCCTTAGGCCCTGGCGGGTTTGTTATTTGACGAGTTTGTTATTTGACGGGTTTGTTGTTTGCGAAGCAAATGGCCTCTGAATCGTTTGATCCAGAGGCCTCTTGCTTGGGACGGATACTAATTCCGAGGTTTAAGGGACGTGCTTCACAGCAACATCTTTGAAGACGACGTTACTGCTATCCGTTTTCATGGTGCCCGTAGGCGCGACTGAGAAAGGAACCACAAAAAATTCATAGCCCGCCGCGTTATCAATCGCCTGATTGGGATCAGCCGGCGTTTTTCCCGCATCCAAAGCCGGGGTGTTGGCTTCGGTGAATTCCATCCAGAGTTTATAGTTGCCGGTCAACATTTGAGCACCGGCCTTGTCTTTCAGATCCCAGGTCGCGGTGATCGGAATCCCCGCGGCCGGTGTCGTCTGGGTCGCACCTGTTGTGGCGTCCAGGGTCTGAGCCGTGAACACCTGCCAACGCTTTAAATGCACAGCCCTCTGTCCAGCGAAGGCGTGGATGGTCTTGATGTATTTATTATTGGCATCGGTTATCCAAACGCTACGAATGTGACCACGGGTCCGATAGGGGCCTGCCGGTGTCGGGGGAATAATGTTCAATGTTACCGCCACACTCCCGGTCGCCGGCACGGGATTGGCCGGTGGTGGGGTATTCGCGGTCGGCATCGGTGTTGTAGAATTATTAGGAGTGGTTCCTGGCGAATCAGCGGTCTTGTCCCCATTCTCCGTGTTATCCGAACTGCCCTCCGGTGTTCCCGTTCCCGTCGCGTCCGCATTGGGACCGGATTCGTTGCGGGTCGATTCAGGTTTGTTGACCTGATAAGGACGGAGCACAGTTTGCGAGCAGCCTAAAACGAGGACGGTCAGGCTGAAAACTGGAAGCCAGGCTTTCATGGTATTTCCTTCCCCAGGTCGTGGACACGGCAACCGATATGGGATGTTCTATCGGCTCGAGGCGTTCATTTCTAAATAGGACTTAGGTCGTAAAAAGCGGAATTTAAAGGCTTTTTATCGACCTAGGACTAAAGTCCTAGGAGGCCAGTTTTCATGTTCGACGAAAATCATACGGGGCGGCAGAATTGGATTTTGACCGAACTGCTGATGATCATTATCGTCCTTTTGATTTTCGACAGCTGGTACGACTTCAAAGCCGGAGTGGACACGGCTCATCTCGTTATGGAATTCACCTGCGGGATTCTGGGCCTTTTGGCGATTTTCATAATCTGGCATCGACGCATCGTGCCCCTGGAGGGCGCGCTGCGGTCTACCGAGAAGGATCGCCGGGCTCTGGAAAAAGAGTTGGAGGGTTTTCGAAAGTCGATCGCCCCCTATGCGGCCAACATTCGCCAGGAAGTGGAGCGGCAGTTCTCGACTTGGAATCTGACGGCAGCCGAAAAAGAGACCGCGTTTTTACTTTTGAAGGGTTTGAGCCTTAAGGATATTGCGCAGGTTCGTGGGGTCAGCGAGAAAACTGTGAAGCAGCATAATCTTACGATCTATCAGAAGTCAGGACTGGCGGGACGCGCAGAGCTTTCCGCCTTCTTTTTGCAGGACCTTCTGACCATGCCCGATCCAGAGGCGAAGTCAGGTTGAATGGAAAAAGGCCCCTTCTCGCGAAGGGGCTTTTTCATTTCAGGGAAAAGATTTTCAGCTCGCAGTCTTCGGTGCAGCCGCAGCCGCCGCAGCCGCCGCCTGTTGTTTCGCAGCCGCAGCCGCAGCGTTGGCAGCCGCTGCATCGGCCTTGGCCTTGTCAGCTTCAGCGCGTGCTCTCGCAGCTTCGGCTTTGGCTTTCTCCACTTCAGCTTCCAGCGACTTGTTTTTGGTTTCAAGCTGCTGATACTTCAATTTCAGAGCGTTAAGCTCCGCCTGAAGAGCCGCGGCGCTGGCCTGAGCCGCACCCAGGTCCACTTTGGTCTTGCCCAGATCATCCTGAGTCTTCGTATAAATATCCTTCAATTCATCGTAGCGGCCCTGAAGCGTCGCGAGGCTATTCTCGAGTTCCTTGATACGCGCGTTGGCGGCATCAAGACTCTTTTGCAGTTCCGCGTTCTTCGTCTGAAGAACGGTGGCCTGCTCCTGCAGTTTGCGGTTGGCTTCCTGCTGCGCGGTCAGATCCTGAGTCATCTTCGCGTTGGCAGCCTCCATCGCGGTCAGCTTCGCCACCTGATTATCATAGTTCGCACGCGCGGTTTTGATTTCCTCGGCCATGCGGCGCGCAGCGGCGGTTTCACTGTTCTTCGCAGCGGCAAGGTCCTGCCGCAGCCTGGCGATTTGAGCATCCTGGTTTTTCGATTTGCCTTCCAGATCCGTGATCTTCTGCTGGGTCATGCGCTGCTGCTCGGCCGTGGGCGCATTGGCGAGCTGCACCTGAAGTTTTGCAAGTTCGGCCTTATAATCCGCCAGAGTCTGACTCTGCGCATCCAGCTGGGTTTTATAGGCGGTTTCCACCTGCGTTCCCGACTTGTTCAGATCGTCGATACGCTGCTGCAGCTGACTCACTCTTTCATTGTTGGTCTTGAGTTCGGTTGAAATCTCCGAGCGCTCATCACCCAAACGCTCGACTTCCTGGGCCAACTTCTCATTGTTGGCAACGGCTTTCTCAAACTCTGCTGTGGACATTTGACCATCCTGACCCGAACCACACGCCGTGAACAGGAGGAACGCGACAAGGGAAATCCCACGATAATTCATAACAACCCCATTGCTGATACCGGAACATTAAGAAAGTTTGAGCTGCCTTTTGCAAAAGCCAGGCCCAATTCCTTTTCATGAGTGATTCAAAGATCCTGTGCATGCGGAGTGACCATCAATGACGCTCCGAGCGCACGAGACTCAGGCGATACACGCGCGCCGATTCTTACCGTGATACCGCATTTGCGAATACTTCTCTCGCGTTTATGCAGGCAGTGTAAAGTTTTTGTTTACGTCTAATTCTTGATCGGCCGGCTGAAGAGAGGGATCAGAATTGAAGGCTTAGCTGAAAACCCTGCACCGAGAGCAGAGGATTCAGAAGTTCCAACTGAAGATGCTTGTCATGAAAGCTGGTGGACACGAGAGGATAAGTGGAGAGTGGCTGCAGCGCCACAGAAGAACGCGAAGGCGCGCGATATCCCGCTTCCAGGACGCTCGTTCCATAAGCCAGGGCTGTCACACCGAGCGAGAGCTGCGCGACCTGCTTGGATCTTCTGATAAAAGCCTGATTCCCGGCAACGAGTTCCAAAAACACAGGATTGATGTCATCCCCAGTTTGAATGGCCCTGCGCCGCAGCGAGGCTGTCTCCTGCTCGGCTTTTTTCGCGTCCTGGTTTTTGGAATAGGCAAAGTAAAGCCCAAGACCCTGGGCGCTTCCCAGCGTGAGACCCAGGAAAATTTTGCCCTGAAGCAGTTGATTCAGGCCAAAAGGCAGATAGGTTTCCGGTCGATCGAACGCTGCCCGCGCGACCACGATCCGCGATCCGCGCCCCTCCCGCACGTCCGCAAAAAACCTTTGGGCCCGCCGACTCCGCACGACATCGGGCAGGTCCAGGTCCGGGTCTTCATCCAGCGCTCTTTTGAAGAGCGCCCGGGCTTTTTGCTCACGATCCATCTCCAAAACCGCCGCCGCGGCCAGCATCAAGGCCTTGCCGCGACGGGTGCCGCGTTTCTCTCGGGCAAGACTCATGGCTTTTTTGTAAGAGCGGGAAAACTTCTGTTCGCTATAATCGTCCAGGGCGTCCTGGTAACTGGCCGCGCGCGCTGTCATGGGGCCGAGCAGGGCGGCCCCGAGCACGATAAGTAAAATCACTCGCTTGCAGACCGAATCCACCGTATTGATACTCCCATGGCTTTCTTCAGCCTTCATGTTGCAAAGGTGATGCCGCGGCCAAGTGTGGGAAATTTATGACCCCGGGGATGCCAAGGGCAGGCCTATGGCCTATAATGGACCTACGCGGAACCAGCAAATAGGATGACTCATGCAGAACTTTTCCTCCCTCGTCGAGATGCAAAAGCAGTCCTGTAAAAAGTTTGCAGATCGCCCCATGTATGGGACGCGGATGAAGGGCCAGTGGCGTTGGATCACCTACAAGGAATTCGGCGAGTACGTCGATCACATTCGCGGCGGCTTGAATCACCTGGGCCTTCGTGAAGGGGAAACGGTTGCCATCATCGCCCGCAACTGCGTGGAGTGGGCGGTTGCAGCCTATGCGACCTATGGCCTGCGCGGCCGCGTCGTGGCCATGTACGAGAGTCAGAATAGTTCGGAATGGGAATATATCCTGGCGGATTCCAAAGCCACCATCGTCTTCGCCCACAACTCGGTGATCCATGATGTCATCGAACGCATCAGCCAAAAGCTGCCGCATATCAAGCATGTGATCAATATACACGATGATGAAACCGAGCATATGTGCTTCAACAAACTCCTGACTCTGGGAAAGAAGCATCCCGCGCCCGTGATTCCCGCCAAACCCGACGAGGTCATGGGCATCATCTATACCTCGGGCACCACGGATAAACCCAAAGGCGTGCTGCTGAGCCACGCGAATATCCTGAGCCAGATCGAGGCCATCAAGCAGCGCTACACCTTCACCACCGAAGATCAAACCCTCTCCTTCCTTCCCTGGGCCCATGTGTTTGGCCAGACGGGTGAGGTGCATCTTCTCATCGGCCTCGGTTTTTCCAGCGCCTTTTCCGAAAGCGTCGGCAAGATCCTGGACAATCTCGCGGAAATCAAGCCTACCATGCTGATGTCGGTTCCGCGGATCTTCAACCGCATCTATGAAAGCGTGAACAATAAAATCCAGCGCGGTCCTGGCATCATCCGCTGGATTTTCCAGCATGGAATGGCCGGCGCCGAGAACAGGCGCCTGGGTCGCCCCAGCACGTTTCTGCAGAACCTCTGCTTTGCGCTCGCGGATAAACTCGTCTTTAAAAAAATTCGCGGGGCCTTCGGGGGTCGCCTGAAGTATGCGATCAGCGGCGGCGCAGCGCTGCAAATCGAAGTCGCATCCTTCATCGCGAATCTCGGCATCACCGTCTACGAAGGCTATGGACTCAGTGAAACGAGCCCACTCGTCGCCGCCAACTTCCCCGGTCATATCAAAATCGGCACCATCGGCAAGGTCCTCCCCAACGTTGAAGTCAGGATTGATACCAAGGTCGGTGACTCGGACATTCCCGGTGCGGGCGAGATCGTCGTATACGGCCCCAATGTGATGAAGGGCTACCATAATCTGCCCGAGGAAACCGCCAAGGTCATGACCTCGGACGGCGGCTTCCGCACAGGTGATGTGGGCTACTTCGATGCGGATGGCTTCATGACGCTCTGCGGTCGGGTCAAGGAGCAGTTCAAGCTGCAAAACGGCAAGTATGTGGTGCCGACCCTCATTGAAGACAGCCTGAATCTGAGCACCTACATTTCCTACTCGCTCGTCTACGGTGATAATCGCGAATACACCGTGGTCGTCATCAATGTGAATCTGGACGAGGTCGTTCATTATGCGAAATCCCGCGGCCTTTATCAGCAGACGCATGATGTGATCCCGAAAGAGGACGTCGAGAAAATCCTGAACATGGATCAGATCCAATCGCTCTTCGAACGCATCATCAAAGATCAGTGCGCAGGCATCAAAGGCTATGAAGTCCCCCGCAAGTTCATGCTGACAGCGGATGAGTGGAGCGCCAATACCGGGTTTCTGACGCAAACCTTCAAACTGCGGCGCATGCCGATCATCAGTCACTATGCGGATCAGATCGACCTTCTCTATCATGAAGCCCGCAGCTTTCTGGAAGCCGCCAACGGCTGAGACCCAAGATGCAGACAGCTCTCCTGACCCTGGCTTTGCAGCTTAGCCGCTGGCCCGCCACCACGCCTTTGACTGTGGATGGCAGGCTGGACGAAGCTTTCTGGCAAAGCGCACCTGCCATCACCGACTTCCATCAGGTGCTGCCCGAAGCCGGGACGCCCACGGCGGCCACGCGCGTGGTCATCGCCGTGGATGAGCGTTACTTTTATGTGGGCGCTGCGATGCTGGATCCGCCGGGATCCGCGAGGCTGTCGAACGTCAGTCGCCGCGATCATATCCCGGCCTCGGATGATACGCTGAGCCTGACTTTGGATCCCCTCGGCACACGGGCCCTGGGGCAGGTGTTCCAGGTGAATCCCGACTGTTCCACGAATGATGGCTTTTATAAGGAAGCCACGCTCGTGACCGACTACTCGGCTGATTTTGATTTTGAAGCCGCCTGCCATAAGACAGACGAAGGCTGGAGCGTGGAGCTGAAAATCCCTCTGGAGGAACTCCGCTTTGACCAAAACAGTCGAAAGCCATGGAATATCCTGGTGCAAAGACATTTCGTCCGGGACATGAGATACTCACTGGCCAATGCTCCCCTGCCCCGCGATCCACTTTGCCTTTTGTGCCTCGCACCTTCATTGGATAGACAGGAGGCCTTGCCCCCGCAAACATTCCTGCGCGTCACGCCTTATGCTCTTTGGCGGCATACAGACCAGGATACGGCGAGCCGTGGCGTCGACATCAAATACCGCCTGGATTCATCATCCTATGTGGACGCCACCATCAATCCCGATTTTTCCCAGGTGAATCTGGATGAGCCGCAGCTTTCCGCCAATACGCGCTTTGCGCTTTCCTCACCGGAAAACCGTCCCTTCTTCTTGGAAGGCGCCGATATTCTGGAAACGCCGCTGAAAACCATGAGCACGCGCTCGATCGTACAGCCGAGCTGGGGCATGAAATATACGCGGCGCCTGGACGGTCAGGACACCATGCTCCTGACCGGGGATGATCGCAGCGCGAATCGGATTCTGATTCCTGGGCCCTATCGTTCACGCTATCAAACGATCAACGCAAGACAGAAGTATTGGATCGGGAGCACGCAGTGGAAGAACGAGGACACTCAGTTTGGACTCAGTTACACGCATCGTTCTTATGACGAGCAGGGTTCCAATCAAACCCTGGGATTAACGGCCCTTCATCTTTTCAGCCGTGAAGATTCCCTGCGTTGGCAGGCCATCCTCAGTCGTTCCGATGACACCTGGAATCCTGAGCCCCACCATGAGTCGATAGGCAGCGCCGGCTTTCTCCTCTTCCAACATAAAGGCGAAGTCTGGCACAGCAGTCTGGAACTGAAATCCCTGGGCGCCGACTTCCGTTCGGACCTCGGCTTCAATCCGCGCAATGATTATCGGCTCGGCATACTCACGCAGAAGCTGCATCAGGATCTGGGGAGCACCCACATCGTTTATTATCTGCGCATGACGCAGAAAACCGAACTCTCCCAGCGGCCCATGCAGATTCAAAATGCCCCGGGCCTTACGCTGAGCGGCTGGCTCGGGGCCGAGCTGACTCTGGAAACAAGGCCGGAAACCCAAGAGCGAATTCGTGAGGACGGGGCCCTTCACCGCTACCAGCAGCATATGGCGAGTCTTGGTCTTTATCCTGGTTCGGTCGTGACCTGGGTCCAGTGTGATCTGACCTTTGGGGAACGCCTGGATGTGACCGATGATCGCGTGCGGCCTGGGCGCGCGGAATCCTGTGCAGTGCGACTGGCCTTAGGGCCCCGGATCGAATGGAATGCGAGCTTCAGCCAGGAAAAGCTTCTGACGGAAGATGCCTGGAATGACAAGGATCCCATCCTGGTCAATCGCGTCGCGCGGCATCTTCTTGTGTTTCCGCTCACCACGCGCTTTTCCCTGCGCTACATCCGGCAGGAGGAGCGCACGAAAAGGATGGAGGCAGCACGGGAGCATACGGAGATTGATTCTTTGAATCTTTCCTATGAAAATACCGAGACTTTGACGCTGCATGCCGGCGCGACCCATTCCAAGGGCGATGCTGCCACGCAGCGCGATTATTATCTGAAAGTGTCCGCCCGCCTTCCTTGACCTGCACGGCTTCCCGACACTGGGCGTCCCTTCGACAAAGAGTTTCGAATTCTTACCGCTTCTTACCGCTGGTCCTGAATTTGCACCTGAAGGGGCGTTGCAAGAAACTCTGCGAAATGTGGGACTGCCATGAAACAGCGTCGTTTTCCTTTGTCGATCCTCGTGCTGCTGCTTCTTTCGATCGCCATTATCCTATGGAAATCACCGCGTTCAGCCCGTATGGCCGCGATTGATAAAAGTCCCGAGGCCCCGGCGGCCCCAGCTGAAACACGGGATGGGGCGCCTGCGCCGGTTCCTCCCGTTGCCTATAGGAAAGCTGCGAAGATCGCGGACGAGGTCACCGACCTTCCTGATATTCAAGAGATCGCGGCCCTTGTGGAAAGCGTGAATCCCATGAAGGCTTCGGACCTTCAAGAGGCGGTCGCATCCCTGCGAAGCTATCCGCCGCCCGAGGTTACAGCTTATTTCATCAAGAGCTTGAAAGAGATCGGCAGCCAAAGACCTCATGAACGGGATCGCCTGATCATGGTCGCCAATAGCCTTCAATCGAAGACGGATCTTCCGTTTTGGGTTGACCTTGTGAAGCGGGAAACGCCCCGCTATGCAGACGAGGAAAAGCTTCGCAATCCTCAGCATCCGACTTTGGAATCGCGCTTTGTGGATATGGAGCAGCTCCAGGCCATTCGCAATATCGGTCTTCTGGCCCGTGACAATCGCGAGGCCCGTCGGGTTTTGATGGAAGTCATCCTGACTCCAAATCCCAGCATGCATAGGACTTTGCATCGGGAAGAGGCTTACCTCACCCTGAAGGAAGCCGACCTTGCGGCTTCGCTACGGGTGCTGAAGCAGCTGGCCGCGGAAGATGACCTTTTGAAACGCCTTTAAATAAAGCTTCGGAGCAGATCCATGAAGACTATCAGGATAGCAAGCATCCTTTGCGTTTACGTGATCGCAGCCGCCTGTCAGCAGTCGGAAGTCATAAGTCGACGTCAGGCCAGCAGCGGGTCGGCCCAGGCGGCCATACTCAATCAGGGACTTTCCCTTCAGATTCAGGATAATCAGCTTGATGCTTATGATTACACGTTTGGTTCACAGGCTCTTCAGATTCAAAAGCTCGAAGACAAAGGCTCCTCGAATCTTGAGATCACGCGAAAGGCTTTTGTGGCTTCGGGCCAGAGCCTGGGCGAAGGCAGCCAGGCGGCGCTGACCTCCCTTTGTCAAAACGTGGGTCTGAGTTCCGCTGCGGATAGTTATACAGAAGCCAGCAGTCTTCCTGCCGATGGTCGTCTGTATCTCCACTGGCGTTCGCATTATTCTTTGCAGCAAAAGCAGCAGCTGGGTGCTGTTCTTGAAGCGATCAAGGCGCCTGTGCGCTGCCTTATGAAAATCCAGTTAGGTGCCGAGAGCGACAATCAGTTTGCCTTTGTGAGTCTGGATCCGATTCCTGTGGAGCAGCAGAAACTCGCGGGCACGGCCAAGGTCCCTGATGCCGTCGAGGAAGGCCTGATGCTGATCGACGTGAATCCTGCGATCAATCTCAATCAGGGGCAGCTGATCCCGATCGAAGGCTCTGCAGAGATTAAACCCAAAATCGCCGCGATTCATAGTGGAGACATCCAGGCCCAGCTCAGTAAATATTCCGGCGCTGCCTGCCGGTATCATACTCTGAAAGGCCAGACCAAAGTCGGCAACCCGACCGCGCTTCGCTCCTATGAATATAGCGTGAGCAGCGCCAAACCCTATACTTTGGGCAGCGTTCGCCCGCAAAGCATCAGCGGCCGTAATCTTCCCGCCTGCAGCAAGGTCAAGACCGAGGTCATCGACCGCACCATTCAGGCGAACGTGGCCTGCGGTGATTATCGCAGCATTCAGGATGAAGGTTTGGAAGCCGGCTGTCAGTGGTCGGTGGAAGTCGTGAATGCGAACGATCCAGGAAACGTGCTGGGTTATAACATCAGCATGGAAAAAATCACCTTTGAATCTGTCGACGTCAGCACAACCGCAGGCGCCGCTAGCGTCATCCCCGAAGCGCCCAATAACCCTGTCCGCACGCGCAGCACGGTCTTCAATGGTTTCAGCGCAGGCCAGCTGACATCCATGGAACAGGCCTTCGATTTTTGGATCGGCGTCAGCCCTAAATCCTATGCGACCCACTTCGATAAATTCGTGACCCGCGTCAACTACCTTGGCCGCACCGGCCCTGACTGCAGCGTGCAGGGCGTGCTCGCCTATGTCGAGACCCTCACCTCCACCGAGATCTTCTGGTGTGAAGCCGCCGGCATGAGCGCCGCCGCCATCACCAATCAAAATTCACCGCTGCAGATCATGCTGATCGGCGTCACCGCCTTTCATGAAAACCTTCACACCCGCGGCCGCGAACATGACTTCGACGCGCCCCAGTATCAACCCTGTCTCGGCACCGCGGAATCCGCCCTGCTTTCCTTCGATGCACTGAAAACCTGTACCGATGATTACTGCCTCGCCTTCAAAGACTTCGCTTTGCAGGAATACAAGGCCGAACTCGATTACAGCCTGCAAGGCGACGCCCGCCGTTTCCAAGGCCAATGCCAGATCTGGAACAATGGGCTCGGCCTGAAAGCCACGGACTTCAGAACGTGATCAACTCCGAATAAAACTCGGAAACAGGACCATCACCAGCGCGAGCAGCACAAAAACCAAAGCCGGATAGAAGAGCATTTCCCCGACTCTCAGGATACGGTGGGCGGGGGTGCTGGCAAAGGCTGTGAACTGGTAGCGGGTGGTGGTGGGATCGCGGCTGACGCTGGCAAGTGTGAAGCTGCGAACGGATGAGCCGGGTATGGGGATCATCAGGCTTTGCTGCCAGGTTTTGCCGGAGTTTTTGGCTTTGACCTTTATTTTCTTTTGAAGCTGATCCTGGCCCTCGGGATCGCTGATCTGAATATCCAGTCGCATGGGACTGGGAGGACGACGGTCCCACTCCAAAGTCAGTGTGATGGGAATATCCCCGTCGGGTGCGGCGGGAATGATGAGCTGACCTGCGCCCATCTTTTGCGAAGACAGCTCGCCACTGGCCAGAATTTGAGGCGGCCTGCGCGGTATAAAGGACGCAGCCACAACACTCAGAAGAAGCAGAGGCAGTCCGAATCCCAGCAGTCTAAACCCACGATATCTCAGCTTTTTCTGCCAGTTCATCCCGACCCCTTGATCTACGTCATTAAGGCAAGTTCCTTCTTTTGAAGGCTCATTCCCTTTTTTTGCAATAAAGACCAAGGTCCTTCGTCTAACAAGGGAGCGGGCCAATTGGCTCCCAAGCGAGATAAAGAGGGCGACCTACCGGTGGCTTTGAGATTCAAAACCACCTGTTCCCCATACAACCAGATCACGATCTGGTCCCAGTCTTGAGAAAACTTTCCTTACTATCCTTTCCCCAATTTCTGCTTTCGCCCTAACTCTGCCCGCGCGCTTAGCGCACCATGTCGGCCACGGTCCGACACCATAGGTCCTCGGCATTCAAAGAAGGAATCAATTCCAGTTTTTCACCGCCGAGTTTCTGCCAATCTTCCACACCGCGCATACCAATTTCTTCCAGCGTTTCCAAACAGTCGGCAACAAAAGCCGGACACATCACAGCCAGACGCTTCACGCCCTGGGTCCGCAGCTCTTCAAAGACCTGATCGGTATAAGGCTTGATCCAGGGATCACGACCCAGGCGCGATTGGAAGGACGTGCTGTACGAACCTTCCTTCAGCCCCATGGCCTTCACCAAAGCCCGCGTCGTCGCATAGCACTGCGCCCGATAACAAAGACGATTATCCGCGCGCACCGAGGCGCAGCATTCACTATTGAACTGGCAGGTCCCGGGCTTGCGCACGGATTTGGTCATCTGTTTTTCCGGCAGACCATGATAGCTGAAGAGCACATGATCCGGCTTCAGGGCCTGAAGACGGGGCTGGGCCACGGCTGCAAACGAGGCGATAAAACCAGGATGATCATAAAAATCCGGCAGCACCTTCAAAGGCGGAAAGGCAAAATCCTTGCAGAGCGTTTCCATCACGACTTCAACCGACGATGCGACCGACGCGGCAGCATACTGCGGATAAAGCGGCAGCACGCGGAACTCCGCGACATCCGCATCACGCAGAACTTTGATCTGACTCGGAATGCTCGGCTCGCCATAACGCATCGCAGTCCGCACGACATAATTCGCACCGAGCAGAGCCTGCACCTTATTCTGCAGCTCCAGCCCATAATTCACCAAAGGCGAACCCGCCTGGGTCCAGATCTTTTGATAGGCATGGGCGGACTTGGGCGACCGAAAGGGAGCAATCACCCCGTTGACCAGAAGATAACGCGCAGGGGCCGCGATATCTATGACGCGGCGATCAATGAGAAACTCCCGCAGATATGTGGCGACAGCCGAGGATGTGGGTGCCGCGGGGCTGCCGAGATTGATAAGAAGAACTCCGATCCTGCTCATGAATACCTCGTATGGGAAAGGCGCATCAATACTTTGATATGCCAGGGTCGTCGCAGGCGACCAAGGCCTTTTTTAGGGTCGGTGTACATAAAGCCAGGCTTGCATGGTGAATTCGAATCCTGCTTGCGCCACGGACAGCCTTTCCGCACAATGAGCCTTTTTGAAACCGGCCCTATGGATGGAAACGGATCATGCCCCTGCCTACGGTCTTTGCCCTTTCGGCTCTTGGTCTCGGCTTCGTCCTGGAGTCCCGTGGACGCCTCGCGCCGCGCGTGAAAGCCTTAATTGCCAAGGCTTTAATTAATATTTTCTATCCAAGCCTCATCCTCGCCGCACTGCTTTTAAAGCTGAACGCAGCGGCCCTGGCCTCGCTCTGGGTTCTGCCCTTTCTGATGGCACTCACGCTGCTCCTGGGCCTTGCGCTTGGAATCAGCCTGGAACATCACGTTGGGCTGGAAGACGACAGCCAAAGACGAAGCTTTCGTTTTCTTTCTTTGCTCCCCAATTATTCTTACTTGCCTTTGATGGTGGCGCAAGCCCTTTGGGGTGATGATGGCATAACGATGGTGGCTATTGCGGGAGTTGGCGCGGATCTGATCCTTTGGACTCTCGGCGTGCCGCAAATCATGAAGCAAAGACGCATGGACCTTGCGCGCCTTGTATGGAATCCGCCCCTGCTGGCGCTGCTTTTGGCCTTGATACTTTTGCAGGCACCCTTCGATTCCTGGCGTCCGTCGCTGGAACCCGGACTCCGGTTTTTACGACAGATCGGAAGCGTCACGATTCCCGCCTCGATGCTGCTTCTGGGCGCTCATCTGGCCCGTCGGACTTCAGATCGGCAGCCGCGCAAGGCCCACATCGCCCTGCTCGGCCTGAGGCTGATTCTGATCCCTGCCTGCTTCACGCTTCTGCTCGCTCTATGGCCAGAGCTACTGCCGTCCCTGCCCGCTCGCGTCCTGATCCTGATCACGTCGATGCCCGGCGCTATCATTGCAGTGGTGCTGAGTGAGGTGCATGACGCCAGCCCGGATTTCGCCGCGCGGCATATTCTTTTGGGACATCTCCTCTGGATCGTGACCGGCCCCTTCTGGCTTTGGATCAACGGGCTGCTGGCAGCGCACGCCGGTGTTCCCTAAGGGCAAGCCCCAATAAAAGCAGCACGGGAAGGATCAGTATTCGGGTCAGAGCATGGATATAGCCAAGGGTTCCAACGACCGAGCCCAGGAAAAAGGCAAAAACAAGCAGGATATGAAAGGTGAAACGCCCGACGCCGAGTCTTTCCCAGAAGGCGTCGATGCCGGCTGTGATCGCCCTCTCCCTCAGCAAGGCCTGCTTCGCGCTGTGACAGGCCGCCCCCAATTCAATGCCGATGTCGGTCACCACCCCGGTTATATGCGTCGTCCGAATGATGGTGCCCGAGGTATGCCGCAGCATGGCATTCTGGAGCCCCATGGCATAAGCGAGGATCAGGGTGGTAAGGCTGATCTGATCCAGATTCAACCAGAAGAGCCCACGAAATTCGGTGAGCAAAAGAAAACTCAGGATGCAAAGGGCTTCCAGGACAACGGGTCCGGTGAACTTCACGCGCCTTTCCGTAACGGTATGCCCCTGCAAAAGAAAGGCCGTGGTGAAAGCCCCGGCGACGAAGAACACGAGTTCCAGCAGGAAAACCAGGGCCGCGCTCGAATTTCCTTCGGCATATTCCACTGCCGAACGGCTGGCGTGACCCGACATGTGGGACACGAAGGCCCCGAACTGCAGAAAACCCACGGTGTTCACAATGCCCGCGATGAACGCGAGCAGGACGCCCAGCTCCAGGTTTTCGTGAAATCTTTTTATGAAAAGACGGGCATGGCGCAGGACTTTATAATGCAGCGGACGGTTGGGCATGATCAGGCCAGAGCCTTTTGTTGCAGTTGCTTTCGAATGCGTTCCAAAAGCAGCTGCAGCTGCTCAAGCTTCACCGGCTTGCGCAGCATGACTTCAGCGCCGGCGGCCAGCGCCTCCTTTTCCGTGATGTCGGTGAAACCCGTCATCAGGATAAAGACAGGATCGTGGGCTTTCTGCTTCCGCACGCGACGAATCATTTCAACGCCGTTTTCCCCAGGCATGCGCACATCGGATAGGACGATATCAATCGAATTGTTCATGATCTGATGGTAGGCCTGAGCGGTGGTGTTGGCTGTGCTGGTCACAAAGCCGAGGTCTTCCAAAACGTAAGCCAAGGACTCACAGAGATCCTGCTCGTCATCCACGATCAGTATGGAAAATCTTTGCGGGTCAGCCATGGGTGTCGTCTCCCCAAAGTGCAGGCATTTTCTCCATTGTACTTGAGGCCGGTGAAAGCTGCCAGCGGACCTTAGGCTTTCCCTTACAAAAGCCTGCGAGTCCAGTTAGAATAGCCGCTGATAACTGGGAGCGGCAAGATGTTTAAGAAGTTTTATCCCCTCGTCTGCGTTCTGATCCTTTGGTCCTGTGGTGCAGCCTCGAATGACTCCACCGTCATCACCCCCAGCGATAGCATCAGCAGTACGGTTAAGGTCCGATTCAACAGCGCCAATGACACCATCACGGTCCTGGAGAAAGGCCGCGATGCGCAGAGCCAGGTCTTCGAGATCTGCAGCCTCGATATGAGTCCGATCACGGGGGATCTGCCTTACAATCTGGTCGATCAAAACACTCTGGAGCTGGGCAGCAGCAGCTTCGCGTTCAAACGCGCGCTGACCGCACCCAAAACCGAGCCCGGAGTCGCCAGCCGTATTTTTTCCGTATGGGGTAATCCCGATATCATTCGCGAGGGCGTGACGCTGTCCCTGGAGGTCGCGATCGAGGCCGATCAGCTCACCTTCCGCATGAACTGCTCGGGCTGATTCAGCGCCCCAGCGAATGAAAGATGGAATAGAGGCTCAGCAGCAGAAAGGCTGCGAGCAAGAATTTCTTGGCGTATTTGCGTATGTAATAGCTCTGCATAAATTCCTGAGGGCCCTGGGTCCCGCTTTGAGACGCCGGCTATTATGAACCGGATACCAGACTTTGGAAATAGCTATCATCAATCTCATCGGTCTCTGACTCTTCACCCTGCTTCGCTTCGGCAGGTGCTGGGTTGACGCCAAAGTCCATGGCCCCAAACTCTTCGTCCTCCTGGTCCAGAGATTCCAGTTCCTGGATGCGTTTGGGTTCAGTCAGCGCACCGCCCTTGGCTTTTTGAGCCTTCAGGATTTCCACGTTATGGCTGGCCTTGGTAAAGTTGGCATCGAGTGTGGCGGCCTGCTCAAAGGCTGAAAGTGCCTGAGCTGCCTTGCCCCACTTCACGAGACCCACACCCATATTGAAGAACACGCGGGCCAGAACCTGAGTGTCGCTCGATACATAAGTGACAGCCGACTTATAAAGGCTGAGCCCCTGCTTGTATTGACCCTGGCGAATGGCCATGATCGCAGCGCTGTTGAAAATGGACGCGAGTTCCTGCGGCGTTTCAATCTGCGTGAGGAACTTCATGGCTTCATTCACATGACCTTCGAGCAACTCGCACTGGGCCTTGCCGACTTTGGCTTCCTTGAAGTCCTTATCGAGTTTCAAGGCCTCGTTGAATTTGCCAAGGGCCTCTTCCGTCTTATCCATATTCAGAAGGATATGCCCGAGGTCCACAAGGCGATCGACGTTATGCGGGCTGATGAGCCAGGCTTCATCCAGAAGCTTCTGCGCCTTCTCAAAGAAACCCATCTTCATCAAACAGCGGGCCAGAAGGTGCTGGGCGCGCAGATCACCGCCGCTGGCGGGATGGACCTTCTGCATCCAAAGCAGGGCTTCCTTGTATTTGCCTAAATCAAAAAGCGTGGCGCCGTATTCCACAGCGGCCCTTATATTATCAGGCTCGGCCTCGCAGAGTTTTTTCAAAACGTCTTCGCCGCTGGCCAGATCACCCTTTTTCCGCATGGCGGCGATATCGCGGAAGACCTTGCGGCAGGCGAGGGACATGGTGGCGAACTTCAAAAGCTCATTCAGATTCTTGACGATCTGCGCTTGGGAAATTTCGCCCGTGTGGATCTGCATCACATTATATTCGTTGGCGACCGCGATCACGCGTTCGGCCAGATCCAGAGCTATGAAATAAATGGGGCGGGTATCAACGCGGAAGGTGCCTTGGGCCGCGCGCAGGACCTTGGTTACGGTTTGCTCGCCGTGCTCCCAGTCCACGACCAGCATGCTTTCAGGATTCTTACGCAGATCCTCGATCACATCACCGACCGTATCGAAGGCGTTGACGGTAAGGATCCCGTAATTTTTCATCTCACGAACCACCACCGACCGAACCGTGGTGCGGCTCACGAAGACAGTAGCCGTCTTGATTGCAAGCTCCTTGGGAGGAGCTGCATTCTGGTCCTTGCCGGTAAAATCAAATGCACGGGCCGTAGCCATAATTCTTTCCTGGGCAACAGTGTCTAGTACAGATCCAAAGCATCTATCGCACCGGGACAGCTTACAGGATCGGCAGGCGGTGGCGGCTCTTGAGAAGTCACCCAAGTCCTGAAAATTCCTGGCTCAGATCAACAGAATCCCTCTTCCGCAATTCCGCTGAGCAGAGCATCCGTATCGAAATCTTCCAGTTCCAGTATGCCCGGTTCCGAGCTGTCCCCGTTAAACAAGGATATCGGCGCGCTGGGGGAAATTGTCGATTCGGGTTTACGAGCGGGCGCAGCAAGACCTTTGCTATCATGGACTTGCGTTTCATGAACGCCAGAATTGTCACTCATCACGCGCAGGCCGTCGTCGGTCCACATAGTCCTTTGGGTGAGTTCGGTGACATAGGCGTTGGCCTTGGAAAACTGCGCGCCACCGGTCCTGGCCGAGCGCATAAACCATAAAAGCGCTTTCTCCTCCACGCGATGGCGCAGATATCCGAGCCCCATATTGAACATGACCTTGGCCCGGATCTCGGGTTCGCGTATGAAGTGCAGCGCCGATTCATAATGCTCGATACCTTCCTCAAGGCGGCCGCTGTGCACTTTCGATATTCCTATCGTATTCATAAGGCTCGCGAAACTTTGGGAAACGGACCCGTTTTCTGATTTTTGCTGAAGATACTCAAGGGCATTCACTGTCAGATCATAGCCTCTTTGCGCCCGCTCCCAGCTGTCATCCAAAGTCAGCACGCGCTCAAACTTCTGCTTGGCATCGCCCAGCTCGCACTGATGCAAATGCAGTTCACCCAGATGGCAGATTCGTTTCAGGTTATCCGGGCTCAGCGTATCCGCTTCTTTCAGGACTGAAATGGCTTCCCTATGCAGGCCACTGGCATGCAGGACTTTGCCAAGCTCATTCAAGGCCAGGACATTGCCGCGATCTTCGCGTACGACGTCCTGCAAAAAATCGCGGGCTTCGCTCCAGCGTTTTTCCCGACTCAAATAGCGGCCGAACATCAAAAGCAAAGGCGCGGGATAGGGCGCGCTCTGCAGAAGCTTATGCATCTTCTTCACGCGCGGCATGGTCGTGCTCTCGGGACCGAGCAGGAGTTTGCGCAAAGGTTTTTCATGCGCGTGGACCCAGTCGAGTTCATGCTGAAGACTCTGCACTGCTTCGATGAAGACGCCCGAGGTGAAAGGCTTTTCCACAAGGCGGGTCAGGGCGAATTCCTCAAGCAGGCGAAAGTCATTGCGGTCGACGAATCCCGAGATCACGAGTATCGGGACAGCGGCAAAGCGCGGATCATGTCGCAGGCGATTGAAAGCCGTGATGCCCGAATTCGGGCCCTTCGCATTCCAATCCAGGATGATAAGGTCATAGTGAGTCTGATCCTGACGGAAGAGCGGCTCGGCGTCATGAAAGACTTCGAGACTGGGCACGCCCACATCTTCGGCATAGCCCTTGATCTGCGCTGCGAAATGCGCATCGGCTTCAATCGCCGCCGCCCTTTGAAAACCCAGGGCTAATTTTGACTTCAGGACAGAAATCTTCATAGTTGGACCTCACGTCTTATGAAGTCCATCGGATGACCTGCGGGACCATCCGAAACCGGGAAAGTTCCTATGGAAGCGCAGGGCCTTACGGGAAAGTATTTATTGGAGTTGGCCGGTCAGCTCTTCAAAAATCTCGCGTTCGAGCACGACGAGCTGCGGGTCGATGACCCAGGTCTGCAGGACGTAACGCGTGGTCTTCGGCGGCAAAACCTCGTGCGGATGGGTGAGCTGGGCTGGGAACACCACGGCCTGACCCTGACGAGGTTTGACCTTCACATCCTGTGCGGGAAAATGCAGCTCGCCGCCTTCGTCCACATCATTCAGAAAGAAGATCATGGTGGCCAGCCGCAGGCCATTGGCCGGAGGCACGGGACTTTGATAATCGTCATGCAGAGCGCAGATATCACCCGGCCGATAGCGGGCGATGACAAAGCCATCATTCAGCCATTCCTTGGGCTCGGCCGCACGATAGCCTTCAGGCAGGCGGAAAAACTCCGCGAGAAGCGGATCGGCCAGCTGGGTGACCTTTTGGACCTCGCGCAGCCAATCGAACTGCTGCGATATATTCAAATAAGAACGGGTGCTGTACTCGGGCTGGGGATCGACCTGGACGCGCGGGTCCTTTTCGAAACGGTCGATCAGGGCCTGACAGTGTTCGGCAGTAAGTGCCTGGGAAAATTGCTTGATATAGCGTGGCATAGTCTTCTCTCAAGAGTTCCAGGCTGCGAATAGCAGAACGCTCAATAAAAACAACCAAATAATATAAGGCCCCGATTTTATTAAGCTCGAACACCCCTGCTTAAGTTTCCCACTTATGTGCCGTCCGTTTCGCGCCGATGCACAGGATAGACGAGGCCTTGCGAGGCCCCCTGCGGCGACGGAGCGTTACGACATGAGCACTGCCTTCAACATAGCGGACCTGTCCTCCCTGGATGATTTGAAAGCACCCTTGGAGCAGTTCGCTCAAAAATATAGCCTCTCGAAACGTGAACTCGACGTGCTGAACCTTCTCGTACAGCAGGTCGTCAGCGCCGAGGACATCTCGGATAAATTAGGCATCAGCCGGAACACCGTCCGCATCCACTTGAAAAATATCAACACCAAGGTTGGAACGAACAGCAAATCCGAACTTCTCGGTCGGTTTATAGAATTTGTCATTCAGAACAAAAAAGAGGAACACAAGCTCACGACCCAACGCCTCACGATATTGATCGCAGATGATGATCAAAGCTATGTCGATTTGGTGAGAAAAGCTTCGGAAAGCGTGATCGGCGCCAACGTCACCTTCCAGCATGTGGTGGATGGTCAGAACATGATGGAATACCTGAACCGCGTGAAACGCAGCGACGCCAGCACCCCGCGCCCTCATCTTATTCTATTGGACCTGAATATGCCGAAGCTCAATGGCTTTCAGGCCCTGGAAAAAATCAAGACCGACCCCATGCTGAGTGAGATCCCGGTGGTGGTTTTCTCCTCCTCGTCGACCAATTCGGATATTTCCAGCATTTATGCACTCGGCGGGAATTCTTATGTGACCAAACCGGGTGGCTATCAGGAATTGAAGAAGGTCATTCACGGTATCGTCTTCTATTGGGGCCAGATCGGAGCCCTGCCTGCTACCAAACAGAGCTAGGATTTTTCATTCACTCAAGCTTCCTTGATGTACCCTTTATCCTCTTTTTACCCCCGATGCAGTAAAATCGGTTGTATTGGCTGCATAGATTTGCAATTATACGTCTATTATGAAGTAATATGCAAATTCCGTGCATATTATGTCTGACCATGAAGACGGGGCCGAGAAGAGGATGTACGAATTCGTCGTGAAGGTTGCGACTCAGGATGAAGTTCATTTCGCTGAAGAGATCAGCAAGGAAATGGAAGCCAGCGCACGCGCGCGTGGGACAGGCATTGCGAAGCGAACGCCGGAATATCTTGCCGAGAAGATGCTTTCAGGCAAGGCGTTCATCGCTTTGGAAACGACTCAGAATAAAGTCGCAGGATTCTGCTACATGGAGAGCTGGAGCAACGGGGCGCATATTGCGAACTCGGGTCTCCTGATATTTCCCGAATATCGGCGTTTTGGTTTGGCAAGGCAGCTGAAAGCGTTTTCCTTCGAGGAATCGAAGCGTCGTTTTCCTGAAGCCAAATTCTTCGGTCTGACCACGAGTCTGGCTGTTATGAATATCAATAGCGAGCTGGGCTATCGTCCTGTCACGTACAGTGAGCTGACGCAGGATGAAGAATTCTGGGCCAGCTGCCAGAGCTGCGTGAATTATCCGACGCTGATCAGCAAGGAAAAGAAAAACTGCCTCTGCACCGCGATGCTCTTTGACCCCGAGTGGGAAAAAAAGCGTCTGCAGAAGCTGAAATCCGCGCCTTCTGTGGTGATGGTCGAAAATGAAGCGATCCGCACCGCGGGCAACCTTGCGCTTGATATTTAGGGCCTCGATCTCAGGAGACGACTATGCTGCACGCAGCCATCATCGGAGCCGCTGGTTATACCGGCGGCGAACTCTTACGCCTGCTGCTCAACCACCCCGCCGTCGGCGCAGTGGAAGCCGTGAGTGCGAGTCATGCCGGCCAGAGTCTTGCCAAGGCTCACCCGGACCTTTTGAATTTTTCGAAGCAGAATTTCGTGTCGGGCCTTTCCGAAGACTCGCATGATGTGATCTTTCTGTGCGGCGGCCACGGGGAATCACGACGGCTCATGGATCAGCATCAGCTGGAGCGCAAGGCTGCGCTGATCATCGACCTGAGCCAGGACTTTCGCCTGGCGGACGGTGAGCACGACTTCGTCTACGGTCTGCCCGAGGCCTTTGGTGCTTCGATTCCCGGTAAAAAACGCATCGCGAATCCCGGCTGCTTTGCGACCGCGATTCAGCTGGCTCTATTGCCCTTGGCGGCTCATGGCTGGCTGACGGATGAGCTGCATATCACAGGCATCACAGGTTCGACCGGCGCCGGACAAAGGCTGCAGGACACGCTGCATTTTTCCTGGCGTCATGACAATCTTTCTGTTTACAAGCCCTTTGCGCATCAGCATCTGGCCGAAATTCAGGCGACCCTGAGGCAGCTGCAGCCCGATTATGAAAAAACGCCGCTTTTTATTCCGATGCGTGGGCCTTTCACGCGCGGAATTCTGGTGTCGGTGCATACGCTCTGCAAGGCTTCCGCCCATGCCCTGGTGAAGGCCTTTGATGATTACTATGAAGCGGCTCCTTTTGTGCATCGCACGGCTGAGGAAGCGGATCTGAAGCGGGTGGTGAATACCAACAACGCGCTTTTGTCTGTGGAAAAATACGGCAGTCACGCCCACATCGTCTGCTGCCTGGATAATCTTCTGAAGGGCGCCAGCGGCCAGGCCGTGCATAATATGAACCTGGCTTTGGGCCTGCCGGAAACCCTGGGTTTAGGGCTGAAACCTTCTGCTTTTTGAGGACCATCATGCGCCCTTTAGCGGTTTATGCAAAATTTGATCTGGCTCTGACCCGCGCGTTGGGGTCCTATCTCTATAATGATAAAGGCCAGGCCATCCTGGATTTTTACAGCGGGCACGGCGTGATCTCGATCGGTCACAGTCATCCGCGATTCGTGGAGCGTCTTAAAGAGCAGATGGATCGCCTGCTCTATTATTCCAATGCGGTGGATTTTGAAGAGCAGTATGCGCTCTGCCGCGTGTTGGGTGATCTGAGCGGCTGCGCGGACTATGACCTTTTCCTGGCGAACTCGGGCGCGGAGGCTGTGGAAAATGCTTTGAAAGTGGCGTCGTATGTCACCGGCCGGAAAAAGATGGTGGTGATGCTGAATAGCTTCCATGGTCGCACCTCGCTGGCTGCGCAGTGCACGGAAGCCTCGAAGATATGCGCGCCGATCAATAGCGGTCTGGATGTCACCTTCATTCCCCTTGGGGATGAAGCGGCGGCTCATGCGGCGATTGATGATCAAACGGCTGCGGTCATGATTGAAGGCATTCAGGGCGTCGGTGGTATCCGCGAGGCTTCCACTTCGTTCTGGACGACTCTGCGCGCGCTCACGCAGCAGCACGGTGCGCTTTTGATCGCGGATGAAATTCAATCGGGTTATGGCCGCAGTGGAAAATTCTTTGCGTTCCAGCATCATGGCGTCAGCCCTGATGTGATCTGCACAGCCAAGGGCATGGGCAATGGATATCCGGTGGCGGCGACCTGGGTGAAACAGGGACTGCCGATGGCCATGGGCTCGCTCGGCACCACCTTCGGCGGCAATCCCCTCGCCTGCGCGGCCGCGACCGCCGTGGCGGAAGTGATCCGGGATGAAGGACTCGTGGCGCATGCGGCGGCCATGGGCGAATTTTTGCAAACAGGCCTTGCGTCCCTGCCAGGTCTTAACAATATTCGGGGTCGCGGTTTGATGATCGGTTTCGATCTGGATCATGATAGCTATGCGCTGCGCTCCAAACTCCTGCATCAGCATCAGATCATAACCGGGAGTTCACGACTCAAGGAAACGGTCCGCATCCTGCCGCCGCTTTCCATTCAAAAATTCGAGTGTGAACGCTTTTTGGAACAGCTTGCTTTGGCTTTGAGGTCCACATGATGAATCAATTTTTCAGTGCCGATGATGTCAGCGATTTTTCCAGCCTGATGGAAGATGCGCTTGCTTTGAAACAACATCCCTTTGCCTTTTCCGATCTGGGCAAGGGTAAAACCCTGGGGCTGGTCTTCTTCAACCCCAGTCTGCGCACGCGTCTTTCCTCGCAGAAAGCCGCGCATCACCTCGGCCTGCATGTCCTGAGCATCAACGTCAACCAGGAAGGTTGGGTGATCGAGACGCAGGACGGAGTCGTGATGGATGGAGTCGCAGGTGAGCACATCAAGGAAGCGGCCGGGGTTCTGGGCCAGTACTGCGATATCATCGGGATTCGCTGCTTTCCGAGTCTGAAGGACCGCGAGACCGACTATCGCGAGGAAGTCCTGCATAAGTTCGCGCGTTACAGCCAAAGGCCCATCATCAGTCTGGAATCCGCAACGGGTCATCCTTTGCAGGGTTTCGCCGATGTCATGACCATTATCGAACGCCAGCGTCGGCCGAAGCCGAAGGTGGTTTTAACCTGGGCCCCGCAGGTGAAGGCCCTGCCTCAGGCTGTGCCGAATTCCTTTGCGCAGTGGACTTTGAAGGCCGGATTTGATCTGACCATCGTGCATCCCAAAGGCTATGAACTGGATGAACGCTTCACCCGCGGCGCCACGATCCTGCATGATCAGGATGAAGCGCTGGCCGGCGCGGATTTTGTGTATGCGAAGAACTGGTCGTCCTATCAGCAGTACGGTCAGATCCTTTGCGAGGATCGCAGCTGGACGATCACCGAAGAGAAGATGCAGAAAACCAATCAGGGTTACTTCATGCACTGCCTCCCCGTGCGCCGGAATCTGAAGGTGACGGATGCAGTTCTGGATAGTCCACGTTCTTTGGTTTTGCAGCAGGCCCATAACCGTATCTTCGCGGCCCAGGCCGTGATGAAACGCATGCTTGAATCCATGTGAGGCGTTCCCATGGAAAAACTTTCCATCTTTAAAATCGGCGGCAAAATGCTTGATGACGCCGCCGAGCTTGAGACATTTTTGCAGGGTTTTTCCCGTATTTCCGGCAAAAAAATGCTGGTGCACGGCGGCGGGATCTTTGCCGATGACCTTGCCAAAAAACTTGACATCCCCATCACGATGCACGAAGGCCGGCGCATCACGAGCGCGCCCATGCGGGATCTTGTGACCATGGTCTATGGCGGGCTTTTGAATAAGCAGGTGGTCGGTCGTCTGCAGGCGCTCGGCTGTGATGCGATCGGACTCTCCGGGGCGGATGGAGCGGTTTTGAAGGCCAAACGCCGGAAACCGGAGCCCATTGATTATGGTTATGTCGGTGACATCGTCGAGGTTCGCAAGGATCTTCTGGAGCTCTTTTTGAATCAAGGGATGACGCCGGTGCTGGCGCCTTTGAGCTGGGAAGAGAACGGCGAGATCCTGAACAGCAACGCCGATGGTGTGGCCTGCAAGATCACCGAGGCCTTTGCCGGTGTGTACGAGACCTGTCTCTTCTATTGCTTCGATAAGCCGGGTGTCTTGCTCGACATCAATAATCCCGATTCGCTTTTGGGTTCGCTCGATCGTCCCGCTTATGAAAATCTGCGGAAGCAGAAGCTCGTGAAGGATGGCATGCTGCCGAAACTTGATAGCTGTTTTCGAGCAAGGACGCTGGGCGCGCATCAGGTGCTCCTGTCGACGCCGGGCAACAGCCTGAAGTTTGCAGCTGGTGAGCCTTACGTAGGTACTCTTATACAGTGACCCTGGAATGGGCGTCGCCATCGAAAATGCTTAATTAAATAGGATTATGCATTCTTACCAAAGCGTTTCATATCAAAGCTTTCTGCTGGAAATTCCGGACCTCTGCGGGTAAATCAGAGGCTCCAGGAATTACCGATGGGGAAAGCTCATGTTCAAACTGCATTTCAAGAAGATTGCTCTGATTCTGTCACTCGGTGGCATGACCGGCACGGGTCATGCGTTGGAATACTGCCGCGCGGTGGCGAGCAATGAAGAAGGCTACGGGCCTATCGTGCTGCGTGAAGGCCAGCCTCTGCGTCAGAGCAAGGAAGGTGGATCCCAGTACTGTGTGGCCACCCGTAGCTGCCAGGAGGCGCTGAATGGCGAAGGCTATGGCCATCCCTTTTGGTCGTCCAGCAAGCTCTATCGCAAAGTGGATCAGGACTGGTCGAACAGCAACGCCAGCAACTGGTGCCTTGTACATTCCAGCCTGGATAAGCCGGAGCTGGATCTTTTTGAACATAAGGGTCAAAAAATCTTCCTGACCGGGGTCAACCTCGGCAATGTTCAGTTCCTGCCCTTCCGAAACGCTCCTTATTCCCACAGCGAAGCGGAATTGAAGGAGATGCTGCGCAAGGCCTTCGCTGATCTTAAAGCGACCGGCGCCAACTCTTTCCGTTTCTGGCTGCACATTGATGGCAGCCGCAGCCCTTCATTTACCAATGGTCAGGTCAGCGGTCTTCCGGCCGGCCTGATTGAAGATCTGCAGTGGTTGATTCAGACCGCCTATCGCGATTACGGACTTTTGGCGAATATCACCCTTTGGTCCCACGATGTGCTCGCAGTGCGGCGGGAGCATCAGGTGGCGTCGCGTGATCAGGTCGTCCGAATGATCGAAGACGAGAAAGCGATGCAGGCTTATATTCAAAACGCTTTGACTCCGATGCTGCAGGCCATGCAGAAGAAGATGCCCGGTTCGACCCAGACCTATAACGATGGCGTCATGTCCTGGGAGGTTTTCAATGAACCCGAAGGTGTGTCTGCGTTCTGGCGTCTCTACTGGAACTATCAGTACGGGATGGAGTACGGGGAATATAGCTGGAGACGCGTGAGCCTTTCCTATCTGGATGACCGTCGCCGCACCGAGTTCGCAGTGGATGATGGTTCGGACAGCTATACGCCTGTGCGTTACCGCGGCTGGCATTTTGTGGGGACGCAGAACACGGGTTTCAATTCCTATATGTATAAGGACGTGACCGATGATTATCCCTCGGAATGGGATTATCTGAAAAAAGCGATCGTCGATGACAAGACGTTGCAGACCGTGGAAATTCCGCACGAGAAAGTTCTGAAGTTCATCAACCGTATCGCCGGTACGATTCACCGCGTAGTGCCGGACGCCAAGGTTTCCACAGGGACGCATAGTATGCCCTACAATACCGATGTGGAGATGGAAGGTCTGGGTTATGAGAACGCGCCTTTCAATTACTATACGGATGAACGGCTGATCGCGGCGGGCGGTGATCCCCTGGGAACACTGGACTTTTATCAGGTGCACGGTTATCCCGAGTGGTCGGATGTGGACAAGGATGGGGTTTTGAATATGTTCAAGTATCCCAAGAAACATTGGAAGCTGAATAAGCCCCTGATCGTAGGTGAGCATTGGAATATCATCGGGGCCGGGAATGAGATGCTGCAGCCCTTCCATTACCAGCATCTGCATGACACAGGTTATGCCGGTGTGTGGGGCTGGGCTTATTTCTATGTCCGGGAAAAAGTGGTGGGTGGTCAGCCGCAGCGGTCGATCGACAAGCATGAGAATCAGGATTACTTCCGGAATGTGCAGAAGGGCCTGCCTGGCCGCTTGAAATATTCCGTCTCAGGACGTTGAATCCGCTTAGGCGATCCGTGCTGGGAAAAGCGGAATCGCCTTGGCTTTCTTCAGTGGAATCTGGAGCACAAACTTAAAGTTATAGTAATTGCGGGATTCGTCCTTGGGATTGCCGAGGCGAATCTCGATGCCCCTTATGCGTGACCGCCGACGCCGTGGAAATGCCGGGCGCGAAGATCGACTCCGCAGTCTCCTGCAGCGTGGCCGAGGCTGGCAAATGACCACTCTGCTGGCCTTTTTCCCGGAGTTTATGAATGCCATCATCGTGAATCTGAGGCTCAGGGTGGAGTCCTGCACCTGGGAACGGATGGTGATGATCCTGACCTCGGACTTGCCGCCTTGCACGGAAATCAAAGAAGCCTGAAGCGGGTTGGTATTATTCCAGGAAGCCAGAACCTGATGTCCATTTTAATGCTCTACGCAATTCACCTCAAAGCTGAAAACGCTTTCTGAAGCTCAGCCGGATCCATGGGTTGACGCTCTTTCAGCCAAGCTGCTAACAAGCGGGAGGAAGCCTTTTCGGGAAACAATACAAATGGACTAGGGACGTAAAAATATGAAAATTCAAACTCTCGCCCTACTGCTGGGCCCTGTTATGCTGATTGCTTGCGGCGATTCCGGTTCTGATGAGTCTGCTGTTGCTTCGCGCCAGAAGAAGCTGGTGGTCGTGTGTGATGGGGCCGTGTTCAATGATGCCGATCCCTTTGGCAAACGTGTGACTCTCACCGCGACGGGTACAAAGACTTATAAGGCTGGGTCTTTCGATGTGAATAAGGAAAAGGATGAGCTTAGGAAAGTTGCGACGGCCCTGCGGCAGCAGTGTAATGGCGGGTATACGATCGTGAATACTTCAATCTGTGATCAGATTGATGTTGTGAATACGGATATTTCGTTTCATACGCTGTTTCATTCGGTGAATGGCTTTACTTATAAGGGAAGCTATTCGTGTGGGTTGAAAGAGAAGAATTGATTCTGTGCCTTCAATCGCTTGCGATCCTAAGCTGCTGTATGGATCCCAAAGCGTGGCACGTTCTCCAGCTAAACGCTGATCGCGTTGTAGCTGGAACTTCCCTTGGGAGCGAACGAATTTAAACTTCGAGAAGAGGTTTGAACCCACCCCAAAACATCCGTTTGCCATCGAAGGGCATGGATTCCGGCCCATGATTCGCGAGTCTGGGGTCTTTCATCGCCACGTCCCACGCCGTGTCGCGGGTTTTCTTATCAGGCCATACGCAATAGGCCGCCACGACAGTTTCATCTTCCGTGGCATTGACCGAGCGATAAAAATCCGTGACCTTTCCATGCGGGACGTCATCGGCCACAGCCTCGCAGTAGCGGAGCATGCCGTGCTCCTTCATCACGGCTGCAAATACCTCGGCTTGAGCTTTGTATTTGGCCTCATTACCCTTCGGGAGCGGCAAACAAAAGAAATCCACGTAGCTCATAATGTTTCCTTTCTCTTCCGTTATCCTTCAACGAGACTGAAACTACCATAAGAAAAGCCATACATCTACTGGAAGGATTACGCAGAGCCCATAAGTTTATTTGGGGTCCTTCGCGTAGACCAAAAGCTTGAGGTAGTGGTAATGACTGACTCCGTGCATGGACTGGATGATGAGGTCGATACCACCATCGCGGGCTATCGGTAAGACTCGGGTGGCTTTATGTCTCACCGCACTCCATCTCGTAACTCACTGCGGATGTCCGCAAGAATCTTGATTGAATCAAGAGCCTCAGCGGGTAGCCTTAAGTCGCAAAGGAAGCCCGTCCACCGGTTTTGGAATCGGAATGATCTTTTGCTTAAGCTGATAACCCTTTGGAAGACTGATTTCATACTTCTGCAGAAACTGATGGATGAAAGCTTTGACTTCCATGTAGGCGAAGGCCTTCCCAATACACATATGGGCTCCGCCCCCAAATGGAGCGAAAAGATAGGGATGCTGCTTATGCTCCTTGCGTTCCAAAAAACGGGTCGGGTCAAAGGCGGCAGGGTTCGACCAATACTGCTCCATGCGATGAGTGTTGAAGACGTTGATGTAAACAAGAGTGTGGGCTGGTATCACTGTGCCTTTGAAGTCCACGTCGTTCACAGTGCGACGGGGAATCATGGGAACGGGTGGGTAGAGTCGCAGAGCTTCATCAAAGCAGGCTTCCAGGATTTCCATTTTTTCAAGGTCTTCAAAATCTATCATGGATTCTCCAAAAGCCCGTCCTTCCTGGCGAATCGGATCCTGCCACTCGAGATGAGAAGCGAGGTAATAGATCAATGTCGTGGTCGCGCTGGTGATGGTGTCATGCGCAGCCATCAAAAGAAAAATCATGTGATTGATCACGTCCTCATCACTGAAGCTTTCGCCATCCTTTGACGTCGAATGACAGAACTGCGAGAACATATCATCGGTTTCCTTCGCTCTCTTTTCAGGCAAAAGGCCGCGCAGGTATTCCTTGAGATATTCACGACCCGCGAGGCCCTTCTGATAACTTAACCCCGGAATAGGCAGGCGCAGGAACGAGACCGATGCCAGGACTGTGTCGACAAAAGCCTTATTCAATCGATCGGCTTCAGGGCCCAGCTTCATTCCGACAAAGGCGGTCGCGGCTACATTCAAAGTCAGCGACTTGAACGAGGAGTAAAATTCCAAAGCTTGTTTTTGGTCCCAGGACTTTAGGCAATCCTCAACAGTTCCGTTCATGATCCTGAGGTAATTCTTCATGGCCGGAGGG